>VGJG01000118.1 GCA_016867615.1 Candidatus Aminicenantota bacterium
ACCCAGGGGGAGATGTGCGCCAAGGTCATCGGCGAGGACGGACTCGTCCACCGCATCTGGTCGCCGGCAGGCGGCAAGGTCACCGAGGTCAACGCCAAGCTCAAGGAAGATCCGTCCCTGGTCAAGACCTCGCCCTACGAAAAGGGCTGGCTTTTCCGCCTGGAGACAAGCAATCTGGAGGAAGACGTCAAAGGCCTCATCCAGTCGAGATAGAAGGCCGGCCGTTCCGGGTCGATGACGCCTCAAAAGACCGCCCCTCCCGGTTCCCGGGAATTCGACGAGGAACTGGCGGCGATCGTCCGCGGCCTGGACCGCCGCAGGGTGTCTTACCTCGCCGGCTCGGGAGGTTGGGCCGAAGACCCGGAGCCTCTCCCGGACCGTCTCGTCCATCACCTGCTCCACCGTCTCCCGGCCTTCGCCCAAGACCGCGGCCTGAGCCCGACGGAGGTCCTGGGTCCCCTCCTCGACGCCGGGACAAAGACCGGCCTGTTGTCCCTAGGCCGCGCCGGTCCCCGGCCTTCGGGAGCGGCGCTCTTCGTCCGCGGCCTCGCGGTCTTTCTTCAGGGCGAGGTCTGGAGGCGCAACGCTCGGCTCCCCGTTCCGGCCTGGCGGCCGGAGGAAGCGAGGCGGCGCCGGGAGGACCTCTCCCGTCTGGCCGAGATGGAGATCAATCTCGCCGCCGCCCTGGGAGAGGGCGTCCAAGCCCGTCTCCGGGAGTTGTTCAAAGAAACAGCGGAGGGGCCGGCGGCGGAATTCTTCGACGCCCTGACGGCGCACGCCGCCGAGGAAGACAGGTTCCTGTCGGAGATCCAAAGCCTCCGCCGCGAACTGTCGGTTCCCTCCAGGGCCGAGGAAACCGCGGGCCTCATCCTGGAAAAAATCCAGCCCCCGCTGGGCATCGTCACCAACATCTCGCCCGCCCTCCTCCTGCCCTGCCTGAGGCTGCTGGCCGACAAGGGTCTCAGCCCCGACTCGGGCATACCCTACGCGGCCTCGGTCATTCTCAGCATCCTGCGCGACCCGCGCGCGACGGCGGGACTGCTCCGCGCCCTGAAGCGCTTTCCCCTCTCCTGCTCCAAGGTCCGGGAGAACATCATCTACGCCCTGGGTCGTCTCGGCGAGGAGAGCGCCGTCCCGGCTCTCACCGCGCTTCTCGACGAGCCGGACGAGATCCCCTCCGGGGACGGCCGCGTGCGTCTCCTGCTCGAACAGAAGGCGGAAGCCGTCTGGGCCCTGGGCAAGGCCGGGGCGGCGGCCGTGTCCGCCATCCCCTCCCTGGCGCGCTGCGCGGACAGCGGCTCCCTCGCGCTCAGGACGTACGCCGCCTGGACTCTGGGCGAGGTCGGCGGGGCGCAGAAGGAGCGGTCGGGGGGGATGGACGCCGACGTGGTCATCGCCCTCCTCAAGCTCCTCAAAATCCGGGACAGGCAGGTGTACGAGGAGACGGTCGCCGCCCTGCGCAGGCTCCATCTCCCGGATTTCGTCCACTCCCTGTACTTCTACCATGCCGGAGCGGTCAGCCTGCAGGGACTGCTCCCGGCCCGCCGGGGGCTGTACGAGCTCTCCGAGACCCTTCATTATCTGATCCGGACCAAGGGCCGGGCGATCATGGCCGTCACCGGAGACTCGGGGACGGGAAAGACTTATTTCTGCCGGGCCGTCGCCGGCGGGTTCGGCGACCTCCGTCCCTCCGACATCCTGTATCTGATGAGGGACAGCAAGAGCGGTCAGAAGGTCTTCAACCGCATCCTCGGACTCCGCTGGCTGAAAAAGAACATTGACCCGGCTTACTACCAGGATTACCCCTTGAGCGAGGACGAGGACAACCCGCACGCCTACATCGACGAGTTCCTCGAGGCCAACAAACACAAGAAGCTCATCATCCTCGACGGCTGCCGCGACCGCGATTACTTCCAGCGGGTGATCGACGCCTTCTACGAGAGGGGCGTTCTCGACCTCGACGTGACCTTCCGGGCGACCTTCTCCACGCGGCGGCTGAACCTCGAGGAGCGGGAAGCGGCCATGGAGAGCGTCAAGACCCATCTGGCCTTCCTCGAGGAGCCCGCCCTCGAGGACACGCCCTTTTACCGGGAGGGCGTCGTCCTGGTCTACGACTTCGACAACTCCGCGGGTTCGCGTCTCGACAGGGAAGAGACCCTGGAGCTGTTCGACAGGCAGAAGATCGAAGCCTGGGGCGGCCACCTGCGCCTCGGTTCCTTCGACCGCGGCAAACGGGCCGTCGCCTCCGTATCCTCAAGGCTCGACTTCGAGGTCCGGGACCTCACCCCCCGGGAATCCGTCCCGGAGCCCGGCCGCGTCCGGACCTTCCGGCAGGAGGAGCGGATCCTCCGCCCCCTGCTGAACGACGACCCGGACGCCCGGCCGAACCTCCTTGAGACGTTCGCCCTCGGCGACCTGGCCGCCGAACGGCTGGGCCTGTATGCCCGGGATCAGGCGGCCGGCGTTTCCGAGGACGGCCGCGTCTTCGTCCTGAGCTTCATCGACGACCGGCTGCTCATCGCCCGGCCGGGAGGGGAGGAGGACGCAAGGTCGGGAGGGCTCGCCCTCCTCGGCCGGGACTTCATCGTGCTCGGCGGCCGGGGGGGCTTGACCCTCATCTCCTTCGAACGAAACGAGATCTTGGACCTGGGGGTCGCCGACGGACGCGCGCCGGCGCGCTCCCTGGCATCCTCGGGCCGGGAAACCGTCGTCACCGGACATGAGGACGGTTCGGTCGTTCTCCGCAACCTGGAAACGGGCCGGAGCCGAAGATACGAGCTCGGCTGCGCGCCCGTGCGCTCCCTGTCCTGCGACCTCAAGGGCCGGGTCTATGCCGGCACATCCGGGGGAGAGCTCATCAGGCTCGAACCGGAATCGGGGAGAGCGGAGGCCGTCCGCCTCGGGGGGGGGCAAGCCGTCGTCCTGGTCAAAACGCACCTCCGGGAGCGGGTTGTGGCCGTGACGGAAGAGACGTCCGTCGAGGGCGGGCGGCGATCGTCGACGATCCATGTCCTCGACCTCGAGAACCGGAGGTCGCGGTCGATCGGCCTGGAGCCGGGCGGACGCTTGACCTGCCTCGCCGCGGACTACGACGGCCGGATCATCGCCGGACGCGGCGGCGGCCGGGCGGGGGAAAGCCCCTCCCCGGGCAGCCTGTTGATCCTCGACCTCTCCGGGGAAGAATCCTTCCTCAGCGAACTTGCCGGCCACGCCCGGGGCACGAGGGACTGTCTGACCATGGGCCCCCGGATCGTCAGTTGCGGGCTCGAGGAATCGGATACGGTCGCGCTCAGCATATGGGGGACGGAATATTATGTCCGGACCGAGTCCGGAAAGCTGGCCGTCCGCGAAGCCTGGCCCTCCTCCTTCCGCTGACCTCCGTCCCGAAGCCCCAAAAATAGAATTTTCGGGTATAATGCCCTCCATGCCGCATAATTCACCCGCGGGAGGATGCCCCATGTTTCATCGCCGGCTGCCGATTCATACGGCCGCGACCGCTCTGATCCTCATGACCGCCTTGACGGCGCCCCCGGCGCCCGGCCGGACGGAGACCGGCAAAAAACTGACCTACGAACAAGCCTTCCTGAATCAAGGGCCCCGGCTTCTGAAGGACCTCTCCGGGCCGAGGGAATGGCTGGACGACGTCCACTTCCTCGAGACCGAAGCCGAAGAACGGACGAAGACGGCCAGGATGTTCAAGGTCAAGGCCGCGACCGGCGAACGGTCTCTGTTCCTGGACTTCGAGGTCGTGCGGAAGAACGCGCCCGAGGGGTTTCCCGGGGCGCCCGGAGCCGCGCGGCTCGGAGGCCGGAGGATCGAGCGCACCCGGGATTGGACCGGGCTGCTGTACTCCCTCAAGAACGACCTCTATTTCTATCGGGTCCGAGAGGACCGATGGATCCGGCTGACCGATGACGCCGACGAGGAACGCAACCCCCGGCTGTCCCCCGACGGCCTCCGCGTCGCCTACACCAAGAACAACGACCTTTATTCCGTCCCGACCTCGGGTGGCGCGGAAGTGCGGCTGACGGGCGACGGCGGGGACCTCGTCTACAACGGCTGGGCTTCCTGGGTGTATTACGAGGAGATCCTGGGGCGCAATTCCCAGTACGCCGCCTTCTGGTGGTCTCCCGACGGCCGGAAGCTCGCCTTCCTCCGTTTCGACGACAGCCCCGTGCCGGAATTTCCCATCCACGACGCCGAGGGCCGGCACGGCAGCCTGGAGCGGCAGCGCTACCCCAAGGCCGGCGACCCGAACCCGAAAGTCAAGCTGGGCATCGTCCCCGCTTCGGGCGGCCCGGTCGTCTGGGCCGATTTCGACGAGGAGGCCGACCATTACCTGGCCTGGCCCTTCTGGCTGCCGGACTCCTCGCGCCTCAGCGTCCAGTGGATGAACCGCGGGCAGGACACGATCACGATCCACCTCCTCGACCCGGACACCGGACAAAAGACCGAGCTCTACACCGAGTCCCAGCCGTCCTGGGTCGAATTCTTCGAGGACCTGTATTTCTTCAAGGACGGGAGGGGGTTCCTGCTCCGCAGCGACAAGGACGGCCGGCGCCATCTCTATCATCTGGACCGGAACGGCCGCGAGGTCAAAAGGCTCACCGCCGGCGACTGGGACGTCCAGGGGATCTCCCTGGTGGACGAGAAGAACGGCCGCGTGTATTTCACCTCCAACAAAGACGCCGCCACGGAATCCCATCTCTTCCGCGTCCGCCTGGACGGGACGAAGCTGGAAAAGCTGACCGAGGAGCCGGGCGTACACCGGGTCGACGTCTCGAAGGGAGGAAGCTATTTCCTCGACCGCCATTCCAGCCTCTCCCGGCCGGAGAGGACCGACCTGAGGCGCGGCGGGGGCGGGAGGATCCGCCGCCTGGACGACGCCCGCACGCCGGAGATGGATGCTTACGCCCTGGGCCGGGCGGAGCTGTTCGTCATTCCCACTTCGGACGGTTGGAACCTGCCGGCCTCTTGGATCCTGCCCCCGGATTTCGACCCCGGCAAAAAATATCCCGTCCTGTTCACCGTCTACGGGGGGCCGGCCTCGCCCCGCGCGTCCAACTCCTTTCCCCCGCTTTCCTCATTCTATCTGGCCCAGGAGGGGATCATCGTCCTCAGCGTCGACCACCGGGGCGGGGGACATTTCGGCAAGAAGGGGACGGCCCTCATGCACCGCTCGCTCGGCAAGTGGGAGATCCACGATTGGGTCGAGGCCGTCCGATGGCTGCGCGCCCAGCCTTTCGTCGACCCGTCCCGGATGGGGATCACGGGCGGGAGCTACGGGGGCTACTCCACCTGCCTGGCCTTGACCGCGGCGGCGGACTATTTCACCCACGGCTTCGCCCGGGCTTCGGTCACGGACTGGCGCCTCTACGACTCGGTCTACACCGAGCGCTACATGGACACGCCCGCCGAGAACCCCGAGGGCTACGAGTACGGGTCGGTCATGACCCACGCCGCCCATTTCAAGGGCGTGCTGTTCATCGAGCACGGCGCCCTGGACGACAACGTCCACGCCCAGAACAGCATCCAGCTCATCGACCGCCTCATCGACCTGGACAAGGATTTCAGCTTCATGCTTTTGCCCAAACAGCGCCACGGCTCGACCGGCAAGAAGAGGGAGTTTTCCAACCGCCGCTACATCGAGTTCTGGTTCAGGCATTTCCTCGGCCGCTGATGAGCCCGTCGGCGCGAGCGGAACATCTGGAGCGGGCGGCGGCCTGCCCCGTCTGCGGCGGGCGGGAGCTCGCTCCCTGGAAGAGGGCGACGTTCGACACCTCCCGTCTGACGTCCGAGCACATCAAGATCACGGACAGCGAATACGGTAAGGTCTGGGACCTCAGCCTCTGCCGGCTCTGCGGCCACATCTTCGCCGACCCGGCTCCCTCCCCCGCGGCGCTCGCCGCTCTCTATGCGGGCGTGGAGGACCCCCGGTACGAGGAAGAAGCCGCCGGCCGGGCGCAGAACTTCATCCGCCTTCTCGACCGTCTGGAAAGACACCTCCCGGACAAGGGTCGGCTGCTC
>VGJG01000119.1 GCA_016867615.1 Candidatus Aminicenantota bacterium
CCACCGACTGACCCGGCCGCCGAAAATTTTCTCGGTCAACTGGTTCCGCCGCGACGAGCACGGGAACTTCCTCTGGCCGGGGTTCGGCGACAACATGCGCGTCCTGAAGTGGATCGTGGACCGCGCGGCGGGGCGCGCGGGGGCCAGGGAAACTCCGGCCGGACTCGTTCCCCGGATTGAGGACCTGGAGCTCTACGGGCTCGATATGCCCCGCGAACGGCTGGCCAAGCTGTTCGAGGTCGACATGAAGGACTGGCGGGGCGAGGCGGCCGACATCAAGGACTCCCTGAAAAAATACGGCCGCCGTCTGCCCCGGGAGATCTGGTCCGAATACGAAGCCCTGGAGCGGCAGACGAAGTAAAACAGGGTCGCGTCTTCACTGCCCTATCCCTAGGTGATTGCCTAGAACGGAACCGCAGCCCCGATCTTTCTGGACGCGGCGGCCGAGGGAGCGACCCGGACGGTCGGAGCTAGGAAAGGCCGGAACGGCAGGGACTTCCGTGGACCGAAAAAAATGGGCTCGGCCTGAAGACGGTCACAGGCGGCGGGAGGATCGGCCCCACGAGAACGAGTCGAGAATTTCGCGGAGGCGGGAGGCGGCCCCGCTCCCTTTGGAGACAAAAAGCCAGACGTCCACGCCGTCGAGGACCGCCGCCGCGGCGGATTCCTCTCCGTCCGGATCGCCGTCCTTCGTTCGCTCCGATTCGACCAGAGGCCACGACCGCCCCGAGACCTCGAGCCGCGAACGCCGGCCCCGGGGGACGAGCTCCTCGAGGCGGCGGTAAGCCGATTCCTCCGGCGCGGCGCCCGGACGCCAGGCGTCCTGAAGAACCCGCACGGACATGCCTTCCGGATTCCTCATAGTCAACAGCGTGTCGTCCGGCCATGTCTTGTCCAGATCTTCGAATGCGAACCCGTCCGGCTTGCGGACGCGGAGCCCCAGCCCGGGATTGAAATAGATATCGCCCTCGAGGCTGTAGAGCGGAGAGTCCGGGTCCACGACGACCTGTTCGCCCTTCAAGGCATAGTTCAGGACGGACACCCGGAGGTTGCCGAAGAGCCCTTGCCCGGACGACAAAAGCTCGCCTAAGCCGTCGTTGAGCGAGGAGCGGGCCAGGACGAAGCGGGCCGCATCGGCCAGACAGGGTCCGTTGACCGCGGCATCCAGGCCGAACCAGGAGCCGCCGAAACGCGCCTCGACCCAGGCATGGCCCCCCCAGGCGCCGTTGAGGTAGACGCAACCCATGAGGATGCGCGACGGAATGCCCGCCGCCCGGAGCATGGCCGCCAGCAGGACGGCGTATTCGGTGCAGGTGCCCCGGCCGTTGCGAACGACCTCGGAGGAAGGGGCGAAGGCGATGCCCGCGTCGACCTTCATGCGGACGCTGACCCAGTTCTCGAGACGCAGCGCGCGCCCGAGCAGCCCGGAGTCCTCCCCTCCCCCCTCGCCTCCCAGCGCCTCCGCCACGGCCCGTCGCAGGACCTCGTCGTCCGTGTCGATATACTGGTTGGACCTCAGGAATTCGTCGACATCCTCGGAATCCGCGATCCGGCCCGGGCGTATCGGCGATCCGGAATCGGACGGCGAGACGGCGGGAACCGCGGCGCAGGGGGATTGCTCAACTCTGAGGATGAGATGACCGGCGGCCTTCTCCAGAACCCTCTGACCCGGGCCCTCGAGCCCGTCCCATCCCCTTCCCAGGGCCGGATCCTTCCTCTCCAGGCGCAGGGTCACGGCCTCGATCGCCCTGGCCTGCGGCAGCCGGACGTTCGACCGCGCCAGGGACTCCTCCAGGGGGAGCGCCGCGGCCTCCGCCGGGGAAGAAAGGGACAGGGCGTCCTCCCGCGTCGTGAGGCGCGCGGTCAGCTCGCCCAGGGGCGAGGCGTCCGAGGAGAGAAGCGTTCGGCCGGAGCGATCGAGCCAGACCGTGCGCTTCTGCGGCAGGGCGGAGTTCGTCTCCGCGACGCGCAGCGCTTCGCGCGGCGGGAAGCTTTCGGGGAGCGGCGCGACGGCCTCGAGCACCTGGGTGACCGTCACCGGTTTCGAGAGCTCGGTCAGGAACGACTGGACGATGACCGTATCGCCGGGGTTCTTCAAACCCGCCTCCGCGGCGCGGCGGATGCCCTCGGGTCCGAGAAGGCGGCCGGTGAAAGGGACCTCCCGCTCGGAGGCCGCGGAGGGGTCCCGACCGGTATAAGACTTGAGAATGACCTTCCCCTCCTCGACCCGCGCTTCGGTTATCATGGGCGAGTCGGAGAGCTTGAGCTCGGAGAAGACCTCGAGGAGGTCTCCCTCTTCGGTCTCCAGGGTGACCGTGCTCGACCCGATCTCCAAGCCCGCTCCCAGGCGGCTGAGGAGGAACAACGACTCGGACCGCGTCCTGTAGAGCGGAAGGCCGTCGCGCGCCGCCCGTTCCGTGCTGTGATGCATGCGGCCCGCCCTCCGGCCGGCGATGCTGATGACGTACCACGCCTCCTCCGCCGCGGGCGCGTCGGGCCCGCAGGGCAGGACGAGGCACAACAAGATCCAGCTTGCCGCGGCAAGCGCCGTGACGGACGGACGACGTTTGTCCATGCCTTCCTCCGGAGACGATTATAAACGTCCGGCCGGACCGTGTCTTCCTTTTTCGTCGACCGGCGTCCCGCGCCTCCTGCGTTTTTTCACCCCTTGCATATCCCATGCCGAGGGGGTAAATAAATGGCTGATGGCAATCGATCGCCGGCCGCTCATGTCCATCGATCTCATTAAAAGGCCCGATTCATGAATAACAAGAAAAGCGTCTCCTTATCCTTGGCCGCCGTCCTGATCCTCGCCTTCCGACCTCTCGCCTCCCAGCCCGCGGTCGGGGACGAGCGCGCGCTGTCGCGCATCGAAGTCCTCGTCGGCGAGATCGCGCCCCGGCTGATCGACATCCGGCGCGACCTCCACGCCCATCCGGAGCTGTCCGGCCGCGAATTCCGCACCGCGGCGCTCGTCGCGGATTTCCTGAGGGGACTCGGCCTCGAGGTCAGGACGGGGATCGGCGGCACGGGCGTGCTGGGCGTCCTGCGCGGCGGGAAGCCGGGGCCGACGGTCGGCTTCCGCGGCGACATGGACGCCCTGCCCATCACCGAGGAGACGGGCCTGCCCTTCGCCTCCAGGATGAAGGACGTGCATGACGGCCGCGAGACGGGCGTCATGCACGCCTGCGGCCACGACATCCACACCACGGTGCTTCTGGGCGTGGCCGAGGTTCTCTCCCGGCTCCGGCAGGAGGTCGCCGGCACGGTCCTGTTCATCGCCCAGCCGGCCGAGGAGGAGGGCGACGGCGCTCTGGCGATGATCCAGGACGGCGTCTTCCGGGATTTCAAGCCCCAAGCCCTGTTCGCCTTTCACGTGGACGACACTCTGCCCGCGGGGCGCGTGTCCTACGTACCGGGGTACGCGGGCGCGAACTGCGACGGGTTCAAGCTCGTCATCCGCTCGAGCGGCTGCCACGGCGCCAATCCCCACCTGTGCGTCGACCCCATCGTCGTCGGCGCCCAGGTCGTCGTCGCCCTCCAGGCCATGCTTTCCAGGGAAATCGACGTCCGGCGGAACGCCGTGATCACCGTCGGCTCCTTTCACGCCGGGTCGGCGAGCAACGTCATCCCCCGTGAGGCCGTCCTGAGCGCCACGGTCCGCAGCTACGGCGACGACCAGCGGCGGCTCCTGCGGGAAAAGATCGAGCGCCTGGTCGAAGGGCTGTGCCGCGCCCGGGGGGCGGAATACGACCTGAATTATCATTTCGGGACGATCGCCCTCTACAACGACCCGGCCCTCCTCGAGGAGATCCTGCCGTCGGCGGCCGAGGCCCTGGGCGGTCGGGACCGCCTGGTGCTTTATCTTCCGGACATGGGCGGAGAGGACTTCAGCTATTTCGCCCGCGAAGCGCCGGGCGCCATGCTCGGACTGGGGGTCGTGCCCGAGGGTTCGGGGGGCGTGGCCCTCCATTCGCCGACCTTCGTCGCCGACGAGGCGGCCGTCCCCCTGGGGGTCAAGGTCATGTCCGCCGTGATCCTGAATTACCTGGCGCGGCGCGCCCGCTGAGGCTTGCGCCGAAGCGGGGACGGTGGCGCGCCCCGCCCCGGCTCGCCGCCGGCCGCGCGCCCTGGTCGGCGAGGAGGCCGCGTGGATTGCGATTGACATCATTTTCTCCGCCCGTATATGATTCTTGCCGCAAACACTGAAGGAGGTGGACTCATGTTCTGCTCGAACTGCGGCTCCAAGATCGACGACGGAGCGGCCTTCTGCATTCAATGCGGCGCCAGGCGGTCCGGCGAGCCGGCGTCTCAGCCGGCGCGATCGCCGCAGCCCCAGCCGCAACATCAGCCGCACACCGCGCCGGAGTTCAGGCCGCATACCGCCCCGTCCGCGGCCGCCAAGAAGAGCTCCAACACGGGCATCATCGTGGCCCTGGCCGTCTTCGGCGGCCTGGTATTCCTGGGGATCGTCTCCGCCATCGCCGTCCCCAACTTATTGACGGCCAAGCAAAAAGCGAGTCAAAAGAACACGATGAGAGGCATCACGAATATTTCCACGGCTCTCGCTGACTATTATACCGATAACGGCACGGTCCCCGCGGCGGACGGCTCCATCGCCGAAAACGGAGAGCTCGCGGCGGCCCTGTCTCCATTCTATATCAAAGTCCTTCCGCTCAAAGACGATTGGGGCAATCCCTACCTCGTTTTCTGCGGGGAAGCCTGCAACGGCCGGTACGGCCTCAGAGACTGCCAGGCCGACGATATCTTGGTCGTCTCCTGGGGCAAGGACGGGATTTCCGAGTCGTGGACCTATGACCCGGAAGACGAACAAGGAGGCCTGTTCCATAATTCCGGCTTCGCGGACTTCGAGCGCGACCTGGTGATGTTCAACGGCTCCTGGATCCGCGCGCCTCACAACTAATAACGAAAGTGGCTCTCTTCCATTCTCTGTGGGTAGGTTTCGCAAAGAGTTCAGCCGGCCTGAATGTCCGGGGCGATTCCGGCGCCTCAACCCGGCTCGACGATCATGTCCGGATAAAAGGCCTGCCGAGGCCGGCTGATCCACACAAAATGGAAGAGAGCCACGAAAGTTAATCGTCAATTTAATCAGGCCCGTCCCAAGCGACCAGAACATCGTGAAGGCCGCTGAAATCCGGGTCGGCCGTTTTTTGGAGTGCGGCCGCACGAGGCCGCTTTGAATGCGGCGCCGCGTCGCCGCCCGTGGTTCGCAGATCAAAGCCCATCTGAACTCAACCGGCCATCGGTCGCAGGCCGAAGATCGCGAAGGACAGGAGAGCCCGGGCCGGTCGTCCTGGACGCGGCCGCCGATTTCCGATATCTTGAGGGCATGGACATTCCGGCCGCCGTCGAGGCGGAGGTCGAAAAGCGCCGCGGCGAGATCATCGCCCTGAGCCGGGAGATCCACGCCCGGCCCGAATTGGCCTTCGAGGAGCGGGAGACGTCGCGCCTGCTCCAAGCCGTGCTTCAACGGGAGGGGTTCGGCGTGTCGGCCGGGACGGCCGGCCTCGAGACCGCCTTCCGGGCGGTCGCAGAAGGCTCGGGCGGCGGCGGAGCGGGAAGCGGCCGCCCCCGCCTGATCTACACCGCCGAGATGGACGCCCTGCCGGGCCTGGGACACGCCTGCGGCCACAACATCATCGCCGCCGCGGCCGTCTGGTCGGCAGTCGTCGTCAAGTCGGTCCTGGGCCGGGCGCTCGAGGGCTCGGTCGAGGTCGTCGGCTCGCCGGCCGAGGAGCGCGGCAGCGGCAAGGTGGCCCTCATCGAGGCGGGCGTGTTCGACGGCGCGGACGCCGTCCTGCAGATGCACCCCCACGCGCTCGACACCGTCGTCGGCCAGGCCATGGCCCGCCGCAGCCTGTCGGTCGCCTTCTTCGGCCGCAAAGCCCACGCCGCGGCGGCGCCGGGAGAAGGACGCAACGCGCTCGACGCCCTGGTGCTGTTCTACCACTCGCTCATCCTCCGGCCGGGGCGGCTGCCGGCGGGCTGCCTG
>VGJG01000120.1 GCA_016867615.1 Candidatus Aminicenantota bacterium
CGTCGGCGATCCAGGTCCAGCCGATGATCGGATACCAAACCCACCGGCCGTAGTAATACGGACGCCAGTCGACGTAAGCGCGAACCCGGGGAACCCAGACGTATCCGTAATCGGCCTCGTATCTCCAGTCGCCGTGATCCGCCAGCTCGCTCTCATATTCATAGAGCTCCTCGGGCAGATAGGAGGAGGATCTGTTGCGGGCCATCAGGCCGTCCCGCGAGCGGCTCCACTGTCCGAAGTCATCCAGGCCGGCGCGGTCGACCGACGGTCCCGAAAGGAACCGGCCGTCGGCCAGAGTGACGCTCTCTCCCCGGCGGAGCGTGTGCGACCTCTCCTCTCCCGAGGCCTCCGCCTCGCCCTCGATGACCGCGATGCGGGTCTGTCCGTTCTCCAGGACGTCGAGGCGGAACAACCCCTCGGTCAGGACATAGAGCGATGCGTCCGGAGTGTGGATTTCGAACTCCCTGTCCGAGGACAGACGGTTGAGCCTCAGATAGGCGCTGCCGGAATGAAGATGCAGCTTATAGGGCTGCGCCGCGTCGCGGGGGAGGTTGACGAACTCCGCCTGGGAGAAACCGTCGAGACGCAGGACGTTCCACTGTCCGAAGCTCACTTCGAGGCGGCCGCTCTGAACTCCGAGCTTGTCCCCCTCGACCAGGACGAGGTTGACCGTTCCGGCTTCATAACCCATATCCCCCGGGCGTTGGACAAAGACGTCGCCCGAGACATAACTCAACCGGGCGAAGCTCCGGCTGTCATAACCCTCGGTCTGGGCCGCGGCGGGCACGAAGCCGAGGAGCGTAAAGGCCAGGGCCGGCGCAATTGTTTTTATCATTTTTGACCTCCTCCCGCCCAAGTATTTTGCAAACCGCGTGCCAAGTTAAAAAGCGGGAAAAAGAATGGTTTCCTGGGCGGTGCGTCCTCTAGATCGGACAGTTGGGGGGATTTCAGGTCAAAAAAAAAGGGCCGCGGGATGTGCTCGCGCCTCCCGCGGCCCTCGGCCGTGAGATCTTAACCCGTCACCAGTCCCAGCCCGGACCGAACCCCCTGTGCCAGGGGTTCCGGGCGCCGCGGGTGCCGAATCCCCCGGGCCGCATCATCATTCTGCGTCCCTGATGGCGACGCATGGAGCGTCCATAGTCCCTCATCTCCTCCATGCGCCCCTTGGCCTTCTTGAGCTTCTCGAGCTGAGCGGGCGTCAGGACTTTCTCCATTTCCTTGCGGAACTTGAACCCGTCCTTCATCTGGGCCGCCTTCAAGAGGTGAATCTCATCCACCAAACCCTCGATCTTTTTCTGGTCGGATTGGGGGTCCTGAAGGGCCTTCCCCAGCTCCCGGCGCATCTTGTCCAGTTTTTCGAACACGCCTTTGTTCGCTTCCCGTCGGGTTTCCCTCATGTCCTTGAGCTTGGCCTCCTGCTCGGGCGTGAGCTCCAGCCACCGGGCCATGCGGGCGCCGGAACCGAAGGGCCTGTCGGGGGGAGAGCCCGGCTCGTCCTGGGCCGCCAGGGGGGAAATCAGCATGGCCAGGAATCCCAGGGCCGCCAGCGAGACGATCAATTTTTTCTTCATCGACAACCTCCTTGTCGTGATGTTCACGTCTATAGACAACCCCGGCCGGGAATCCTTGGCGGAGGGACCCGCCCCCCCCTCAGCGGGCCCGCCAGACGGTCAAGCCTGACTGGAGGAGCCAGAACGGCAGGACTCTGAGGCCCCGGCCCAACCCCCCGATGTCCCGGACGAGGGCCCGACGACGGCCGTCGTCGGCGGAAGCGAGGAGGGTGAGCGAGCCTCCCCGGCCCCCCGCGCCGTTCACCTTCCATCCCGCTGCCCCGTGCCGCCGCGCCAGCCGGATCACCGCGTCGGCCGCGGGCGAGATCAGCTTGTCGTAAAGCGCCCGCTGGCATTCGTTGTTCTCGGCCATGACCCGCCCGAAGGATTCCAGGTCGCCCCGCTCCAGCAGGAGGCGGGCTTGGGAAGCGAGGTCCGCCAGGCGTCTCAGGGTCTCGAACCTGGGGCTTCCCTCCTTCATCAGGGAAATGACCCGCCGGTGAAGGTCCGAGGAGCGGTGGGGCTTGCCGAGGTAGACGAGAACAATCCTCCGGCCGAGGCCTTCCAGCACCTCGGGCCTCAGGCGGAGCCTGCTCAGCCGGGCGGCCGGGTAGCGCGACATGCGGATGTGGCAGATCCCGCCCGCGGCGGCGCAGAGCTGGTCCTGAATGCCGCTCTGCAGGCCCAGCCTCTCGGTCTCGATCTCGTGGGCCAGCCGGGCCGCTTGACGGCCGGTGAGCTTTCTACGGGCCAAGCGGGCCAGGGCGCCCAGCAGGGCCACGCACACCGAGGCCGAAGTCCCCGTGGAGATTCCCGCCGGCACGGGCGAATGGATCCTCACCTCGACATCGAAGCGGGGAGGGGGCGGACAGGCGGCCACGCAGAACTGGAGCAGGGGGTGAGGGTCCAAGGAGGGCCGGCCGGGGTCCATGCGGAAAGAACGACCGTAATTGTCCGCCCGGACGAGGACGCGCTTTTTCGTGCGGGAGGAGGCGGGATGCGCCCTGACCTGGACTTCCACGGGAGGACCGGCGGCGATGTTCAGGACTTCTCCCCGTCCGGCGAACCAAGTGTCCGTCCAGCCGCCGATGTCGTTGATCCTCAACGGCGCCCGGGCATGGACGATCATCCGGACCTCAGGACTCCCTCTTCTGCCGGAGCCTGTCCAGGGCGACGGCGGCGACGATGACCGAGCCGATGATGATCTCCTGGACATAATTGGGCCAGCCCATCATCGTCGAGCCGTTCCTCAGAAAGGCCATGATGAATACGCCGATCATCGTTCCCAGGACGCTGCCCTGCCCGCCGCTCAAGCTCCCCCCGCCGATGACCACGGCGGCGATGATGTCCAGCTCCAGACCCACGGCCACGGTGGGATCCCCGACCGTCAGGCGGGAGAAGGCCATCACTCCGCTCAGGCCGCAGAAAACGCCGGACAGGCCGTAGACGGCCGCCTTGACCCCGGAGATGCGCACGCCGCACAGGCGGGCGGTCTGCTCGTTGGACCCGAGGGCGAACACGTGCCGCCCGAAGACCGTCAGCCGCAGGACGACCGCCAGGAGCGCCGCCAGGACGATCATCAGCCACACGCCGGGGGAGAGCACCAGCCAGGACGGTTCGGGGTTCCGGGACATCAGGCCGTTGACCCAGGTGAGCGGGGCGTCGATCTTCTGGTTGCCGGCGATCCACTTGGCCAGCCCGCGAGCGACGCCCAGCATGCCCAGGGTGACGATGAACGGCACGAGCCTCAGGGACGTGACCAGTCCGCCGTTCACCAGTCCGACCAGGGCGCCGGTCAGGATCCCCGCCGCGACCGCCAGCCCGGGCGAGCCGCCGGCGTTGATGACATAAGCGACGATGACGCTCGACAGGGCGATGTTCGAGGCGGCCGAGAGGTCGATGCCTCCGCTGATGATGATGACCGTCATGCCCAGGGCGCCCAGCGCGACGATGACCGATTGGGTGACGACGTTCTTGATATTGGCCATCCTCAGGAAGCGGTCGCGCACCTCGGGCATCAGGGAAAAGATGGCCAGTACGAGCAGCAGGCCGACGAACGGGCCGAGCCAGTTGAGGACCGACCGCAGCCGGGCGCGGTTCCTCGGCATCTCCTTCACCTCCCCGCCCCGGCGGCCTTCAAGCGCCCCCCACGGCCGCGCAGGCCGTCAGGCTTCTCTCATCCCAACCGGAGGCGGGCCTGTCCGCGACCGCCCGGCCGCGGTGAAAGACGACGATCCTGTGGCAGACGCCGATCAATTCGGGGAAATAGGAGCCGACAAAGACCACCGACTTCCCCCCGGCGGCGAGTCGGGTGATCCACTCGTAGATCTGGGTTTTGCTGACGACGTCGATGCCCCTCGTCGGCTCGTCGAGGAGAAGGATGTCCGCCTGCTGGTGGAGGAGGCGGGCCAGAGCGACCTTCTGCTGGTTCCCCCCCGAGAGGCTTTCCAGGGGTTGCTCGACGCTCCGGGCCCTGATGTTCATCCTCTCCAGCCAGGCTCCGGCCTCCCGGCCCCGGGCGCGAAGGCGGAGAAAACCGAGCCGGGAGTAAGGCTCCAGACGGCTCAGGGTCAGGTTGTCCGCCACCGACCGGCCGAGAGCCAGACCCTCGCCCTGGCGGTCCTCGCTGAGATATCCCACGCCCCGCAGGATCATCAGGCGCGGCCCTCCCCGCAGCCTGACGATCCCGTTCCTTTCCAGGAGACCACGCTCCCTCCGGTCCAGGCCGAAAACGGCGCGGAGGGCCTCGGTCCTGCCCGCACCGACCAGACCGGCCAGGCCCAGGATCTCGCCCCTGCGCACAACGAGGTCCGCGGGCGCCTGCATGCCCCGGCCCTTAAGCCCTCGCGCGGATAGAACGACCTCTTCGCCGCAGCGCTCCGGACGGGGGAAGATCTCCCTGACCTCCCGGCCCACCATGAGCCGGACGAGGTCGTCGGCCCTCAACCCCTCCATCGCTCCGGAGAACGTCACCCGACCGTCCCGCAACACGGTCAGGGAGTGGGCCACCCGCCTGACCTCTTCCAGGAAATGGCTGATGTAGACGATGCTCACTCCTTCATCCGCAAGCCGCCGGATGACCTGGAACAGCCCTTCCGTGTCCTCCCGGGACAGACTGCTCGTCGGTTCGTCCATGACCAGCACGCGGGCCTTCTCCGTCAGGGCCCGGGCGATCTCGACGACCTGGCGCAGTCCGAGGCGCAGCCGGCGGACGGGCGTTTCGGGCGCGACCTCCGGATGCCTGATCAGGTCCAGGGCTTCCCGCACCCGGCGTCTCATCTCGGCCCGGCGGACAAACCCCCAGCGGTGGGTTTCGCGGCCGAGCATGATGTTTTCCTCTACGGTCAGATGGGGCGCCAGGTTGAGCTCCTGGTAGATCATGGACACGCCCCGACGGCGGCCGTCGAGCGGGCCGGACGGAGCGTACGCCCGTCCGTCGAGGGACATCCTTCCGGAATCCGGGCGGAGCGCCCCGCTCAGGATCTTCATCAGGGTGCTTTTTCCGGCGCCGTTTTCCCCGAGGAGCGCCCGGACCATTCCCGGTCCGACCTCCATATCGACGTCCTGCAGGGCTCGCGTCGGGCCGAAGCTCTTGGAAATGCCCTGCATGACGAGCACGGGCGGAGAGGGCGCGGGCCGGGAGCCGGCGGGCTCAGTCATGGGCGAGGACGGAAAAATCGGGGTTGATCAGCACCCGGATGGCCGGATCCTCCATGTTGTCCCTGGTCACCAGGTACACGCCCGTATCCACCCGCGCTTCGACGGCCCGGCCCCTCAAGTGTTCTACGACCTGGGTGACGCCCAGGTAGCCCATCTTGACCGGGTCCTGGTGAACCAGGCCGTGGAGGTGCCCCTCCTTCAAGGCCTGCAGGAGCTTGGGGCTGCTGTCGAACCCGACGAACATGACCTTTCCGGCCAAGCCGGCCTCCTGGAGGGCCCTCAGGCCTCCGAAGGTCGAGGATTCGTTCGGGCAGAAGATCCCCTCCACATCGGGGAAACGGGACAGGAGGTTCTCCAGAAGCTGGTAGGCCGTCTCGGTGGTCGAGCCGGCGTACTGGTCCTGGACCAGGATCTTGAGGCGGGGAAATTCCTTGAGGACGGTTTCCAAAAACCCGCGCTCACGCTCCACGGTGCTGGCCGATCCCTCCTGATAGCGGACGAGAAAGATGTCGCCGCCGCCGGGCAGGAGCTCCGCCAAGCGCCGCGCGGCCAGCACGCCTCCCCGGTGATTGTCCGTGGCCACGAAGCTTACGTAATCCTCTCCCTGAAGGCCGGAGTCGATGACGACCACGGGAATGCCGGCCTCCCGGGCGTCCTTCACCGGAATGCACAGGGCCCGGTCGTCCAGGGGCGCAAGGACGATGCCGTCCACGCCCCGGCTGATGAAATCCTCGACCACGGTGACCTGCTGGGCCCGGTCGTCCTCCTTTTGGGGGCCTTTCCACAGGATGTTCCCCCCCAG
>VGJG01000121.1 GCA_016867615.1 Candidatus Aminicenantota bacterium
CATCGCTTTTCCTCCCCGCGTCATCTGCCCCCAGTGCCGCAACCGGGAGTTCGAGACCGTGGTCCTGCCCGAGCGGGGAAAGCTCCTGTCCTACACCGTCATCCGCGTCCCGCCCCAGCCGTTCGCCGACCAGGCCCCTTACGCCATGGGCGTCGTGGAGCTCGAGAACGGCCTTCGGCTGACCGCCCAGGTCGTGGACTGCGAATTCGACCGGCTCAAGATCGGGCTTCCGGTCCGGGCCGAGTTCCGAAGAATCTCCGACGACGGCCAGGCGGGTGTGATCGCCTACGGATACAAGTTCGTGCCCGCCTGAGCGGGCGCGGCCGAAGCCACGGACGGAACCGCTTCGCGGGGAGGTCGCCGTGTTCAGGATCGAAAGCCAGGTCGACACCAAGAGCCGGGAATTCCAGGAGAACGCCGAGGCCATGGGGCGCACGGTCGAGGAATACAGACAGCGCCTGGCCGAGGTCAGGCTGGGCGGACCGGAAAAATACAGACAGCTTCACAAGTCGCGCAAAAAGCTCCTCGTCCGGGAGCGCCTGGACAGGCTGTTCGACAAAAACTCGCCATTTCTCGAACTGAGCCCCCTGGCCGCCTGGGGGATGTACGACAACGAGGCGCCGGCCGCCTCGATGGTCACGGGAGTGGGCCTCGTCCACGGCCGGGAGGTTCTGGTCGTGGCCAACGACGCCACGGTCAAGGGGGGGACCTATTTCCCCATGACGATCAAGAAGCACATCCGGGCTCAGGAAGTGGCCCTGGAGAACCGGCTGCCCTGCATCTACCTCGTGGATTCGGGCGGCATCTTCCTGCCCTACCAGTCGGGCACGTTTCCCGACAAGGAGCACTTCGGGCGGATCTTCTTCAACCAGGCGCGCCTCTCGGCCCTGGGCATCCCCCAGATCTGCGCGGTCCTGGGGTCGTGTACGGCCGGCGGAGCCTACGTCCCGGCCATGTCGGACGAGACGGTCATCGTCCGGAAGCAGGGGACGATCTTCATCGGCGGCCCGCCCCTGGTCAAGGCGGCCACGGGCGAGGAGGTGAGCGACGAGGACCTGGGCGGGGCCGACGTCCACTGCCGCATCTCGGGCGTCGCGGACCACTACGCCCTGGACGACGAGCACGCCCTGGCCGTGACGCGCAACATCGTCGAGACGCTCGACCCGTCCCGGCGGTTCGCCCTGGACATGGCCGAGCCCGAAGACCCCTATTACGACCCTCAGGAGCTGTACGGGGTCGTCCCCCGCGACCTGCGCAAGGCGTTCAACATCAAGGAGGTCATCGCCCGGCTGGTCGACGGCAGCCGCTTCCAGGAGTTCAAGGAGCTCTACGGCCCGACCCTGGTCTGCGGCTTCGCCCGGATCATGGGCTATCCCGTCGGCATCCTGGCCAACAACGGCGTGCTCTTCTCCGAGAGCTCGGTCAAGGGAGCCCATTTCGTCACCCTGTGCGCCATGCGCAAGATCCCCCTGCTCTTCCTCCAGAACATCACCGGGTTCATCGTCGGCAAGCAGTACGAGCACGGCGGCATCGCCAAGGACGGGGCCAAGCTCGTCCACGCCGTGGCCAACGCCGACGTGCCCAAGTTCACGGTCATCGTCGGCGGCTCCTACGGCGCGGGCAACTACGCCATGTGCGGCCGGGCCTACGGGCCGCGCCTGCTGTGGATGTGGCCCAACGCCCGCATCGGCGTCATGGGCGGCGAGCAGGCGGCCAACGTGCTGGTCACGGTCAAGATCAAGCGCCTCCAGGAAGAGGGGGTGAAGATGACCGAGGAGGAGAAGGCCAAGCTCATGCAGCCCATCCTGGACAAGTACGAGGAGGAGGCCAGCCCCTATTTCAGCTCGGCCCGGCTGTGGGACGACGGCATCCTCGAGCCCCTCGAAACGCGCCAAGCCCTGGCCTTGGGCATCGCCATGAGTTTGAACGCGCCCATCCCGGATTTCAAGGTCGGCATTTTCCGGATGTAGGCCATGCCCGCCTCTTACGAGACCATCCGCGTTCAGGCCGAGGGCAAGGTCGTCCGCTTCGTCCTCCACAGGCCCGAGCTCCGCAACGCCTTCAACAGCCGGATGATCGAAGACCTCCGGGCGGCCCTGGGCGACGTGGAAAAGGACCGGGGGCTTAGAGCCCTCATTCTGACGGGCGAGGGCAAGGGGTTCTGCGCCGGGGCGGACTTGAACTGGATGCGCGAGGTCATCAACTACTCCTACGAGCAAAACCTTAAGGAATCCCTGGCCATCGCCGATTTCCTCTACCGGCTCTACAGCCTCCCCATCCCGACGATCGCCCGGGTCAACGGCCCGGCCATCGGCGGCGGCACGGGGTTCCTCTCGGCCTGCGACATCGCCATCGCCTCCGAGGAGGCGGTCTTCGGTTTGAGCGAGGTCAAGATCGGGCTCGTGCCGGCCGCCATCTCGCCCTATGTCCTCCGCCGCATCGGGGAGAGCCGGGCGCGGGAGTATTTCCTGACCGGGGAGAGGTTCGACGCCCGCCGGGCCCTGGAGATCGGCCTGGTGAACCGGGTCGCGCCCGCGGGGAAGCTCGACGAGTCTGTGGAGGCGGTGGTCAAGCTCCTCCTCGGCTCCGGGCCCGAGGCCGTGGCGAAGTGCAAGGAGCTCATTCACCGGACGCCTCAGCTCGGGTTCGAGGAAGCCAAGGAATACACGGCCCGGATGATCGCCGGACTGCGGGTCAGCGCCGAGGGGCAGGAGGGCATGGCCTCCTTCCTGGAGAAGAGAAAGCCCCGCTGGGCGGAGGATTTATAAAGATGGGCGAAAAGCTCTTCGACAAGATCCTGGTCGCCAACCGCGGCGAGATCGCCGTGCGCGTCATCCGCGCCTGCCGGGAGCTCGGCATCCGCAGCGTGGCCGTTTATTCCGAGGCAGACCGCGCCTCGCTCCACTGCCAGATGGCCGACGAAGCCGTGCCGATCGGACCGGCGCCTTCCCTGGAGAGCTACCTCAACCAGGATCGCATCATCGAGGCGGCGCGGGCCGCGGGCTGCGGGGCCGTTCATCCCGGATACGGGTTCCTCGCCGAAAACGCCGAATTCTGCGGACGCTGCGAGAAGGAGGGGGTCGTCTTCATCGGCCCCAACTCGAAGGCCATGGACCTCGTGGGCGACAAAGTCCGGGCCCGCCAGGCCATGGAGAAGGCGGGTGTGCCCATCATCCCCGGCATGAAGAGCGTCGCCGTCGGCGACGAGGAGTGCGCCGCCCAGGCCCGGAAGATCGGCTATCCGGTCATGGTCAAGGCTTCGGCCGGCGGCGGCGGCAAGGGCATGCGCATCGTCTGCGGCGAGGACGAGCTCCGGCCGGCCCTCGAGGCGGGCCGGCGCGAGGCCAAGTCCGCTTTCGGCGACGACTCGGTCTACTTGGAAAAATACATAGAGGAGCCGCGGCACGTCGAGTTCCAGGTGCTGGCCGACAACTTCGGAAACACGGTGCATCTTTTCGAGCGGGAGTGCTCGATCCAGCGGCGGCACCAGAAGATCATCGAGGAATCGCCCTCGCCGGCGGTCGACGACGCCCTTCGGGCCAGGATGGGCGAGACGGCGCGCAAGGTTATGACCGCCGCCGGATACAACAACGCCGGCACGGTCGAATTCCTGCTCGACCGGAATAAAAAATTCTATTTTCTCGAAGTCAACGCCCGTCTCCAGGTCGAGCATCCGGTGACCGAAATGGTGACCGGCGTGGATCTCGTCCTGCAGCAGATCTTCATTGCCTCGGGCCGGAAGCTCGCGCTCCGGCAGGAGGCGCTCGGGCAGAGGGGACACGCTCTCGAGTGCCGCATCTACGCCGAAGACCCGACAAACCGGTTCCTGCCCTCTCCGGGACGCATCCTGTATCTCAAGGAGCCGGCCGGCCCGGGGGTGAGGCACGACTGCGGCATTTACAGCGGCTGGGACGTTCCCATCCACTACGACCCCATCCTGGCCAAGCTCATCGTCTGGGCCGGGGACAGGGAGGAGGCCTGCCGCCGGATGCTGGCCGCGCTCGACGATTACGTGCTCCTCGGGATCCGCACCCCGATCCCGTTCCTCAAGGACGTCATCCGCCATCCGGCATTCAGGGAGGGCAAGGCGACCACGGGCTTCATCAAGGAACACATGGAAGGCTGGACGGAGGCGGCCAAGGATGAAGGGAAGAAGAGGCTGGCGCTGGCTGCGGCGGCCTATCTCACCCTCGACCGAAAGCCCGCTTCGCGCCCGGCCGCGGCGGGCGCGAGGGAGGCGTACTCGCCCTGGAAATCGCTCGGCCGCTGGCGGCAGGGGGAGTGAACGCCATGGAATACGAATTCCTTATCGACGGAGACAAGGAAAAGATCGCGGTTGAGCCCGGAAAGGGCGCCATCAAGGTCATCGGTCCGGAGGGCGCTCTCGAGCTCGATGCGCGGCGCATCTCGGACAACTGCCTGTCTCTTCTCCACGACGGCCGCTCCCATCAAGTCTTTCATGCCCGGGACAAGGAGCGGCTCCTCCTCTGGGTGGACGGAGAGGCATTCGAGGTGCGGGAGCCCTCAGAAGACGAGGGCGGCCGCAGGGCGGAAGAAGGCGTGCGCCAGGGCCTCTGGCGCATCGCCTCGCCCATGCCAGGAAAAGTCATCAAGGTCGTTGTCGCCGAGGGCGACAAGGTCCGCAAGAATCAGACGCTGGCCGTGGTCGAAGCCATGAAGATGGAGAACGAGCTCAAAGCCCCGGGCGACGGGACGGTGAAGAAGGTCCATGCCTCGGCCGGCGACCTGGTGGACACCAACAACCCCATCCTCGAGGTCGAGGCCGGCTGAGGCTCCGCCCCACAAATTTCCAGTCTTATGAAAAATATCCATTTCCCTGTGAGCTCGGCTTAAAGCAGTTTTACACCGGACCGGAAGGCAGCAGGAATTCCGCCTGTTTTAAGCGGACGGATGGGCATGTTTCTTGCATTTTTAGATTCAGATCGTCATCCTTAGGTGCAACGGGAAGAGGCGCTTCCATGTTAAACACAATGAAAATGGATGAGCAGGAGCTGATCTCGCGGGTGCGGGGCGGGGATGAGGCCGCCTTCGCCCGCATCGTCGGCCTCTACAAGGACCGTATCGTGAATTATATCTATCACTTAACAGGCGATTACGAGAAGGCCGTCGACCTCTCCCAGGAGACGTTCATGAGGGTGTTTTTCAAGGCCGACAAATACAGGCCCGTGGCGGCCCTGTCGTGCTGGATCTACACCATAGCCGGAAACCTGGCCAAGACCGAGCTCAAGAAGCGCCGCCGGGCGCTGGTCGTGCCTCTTGAGGAAGTCCAGAACGACCTCCAGTCGGGCTCATACAGCGAGGATGCGCCCGACACGGGCCTGACCCGGAACCTGAGGACGGCCCTGGACGATCTCAACCCCCGCTACCGGATCCCCGTCGTCCTCAAGGATGTCGAAGGCTATTCCCAGGAGGAGATCGCCGCCATCCTAAAAAAGCCCGTGGGCACAATCAAGGCCCGCATCAGCCGCGGACGCCATATGCTCAGACGGGCCCTGGAGAGGTCCGTTAGCGGAGCCAGGGAATTGGCCCTGGCCAAGGAGTTTGAAAATGGAAGAGTTTGACGTCCTGAAAAAGCTTCCCCGGGTCGCGGCGCCGCCCGATTTCGAGGAGCGGGTCATGGCCCGGCTGGCCGAGAGGAAGCGCGGCCGGACTTCCGTCGCCCACTTGAGGCCGAGGCTCTGGCTGGCGGCCGCCCCGGCGGCCTTGCTGGCCGCGTTCCTGCTGGTCAACGTCTTCATTTTGAGGCGGCCGGGATCCCCCCCCGGAACGGAGAGCGGCGGAGCGTTCTCTTACGCAACGGTCCGGAGCGAGGACACCATCCGCCTTACGGAGCCCCTCGATTATCGTCAGGACATCCGGTCCTTCTCCGAGGAATCCGGGACCCTGTACATCCTGGAGAGCGTCTCCGACGAGGCGCATCATGGCATTTTCTATTAAGGAGGTTGCAACGCCTATGTTTCAAAAAAACGCGTTCGATATCGTCATC
>VGJG01000122.1 GCA_016867615.1 Candidatus Aminicenantota bacterium
CTTACGCCTCCGTCCTGGCCCTGAGCCTCGTCGTGCTCACCGACCGGCTGGACCGGCTAGCGGGGGCGACTCGGTCCCTGGGCTTGCCGGCGGCGCTCGGGTCGGTCCTGGCATTAGCCGCCCGGTTCCTTTCCGTCCTGGGCGACGAGGCCGCCCGGATGAAGCGGGCCAGAGAAAGCCGGATCCCGTCCCGCCTGAGGGTCGCCAAGACTTCATTCTTCGGCCGGGCGGGAGCCGCTCTTTTCCTCCGGGGATGGTGGCGCGCCCAGGCCGTACGGGCGGCCATGGAGGCCCGGGGCTTCAGCGGGGCGTTCCCCCTTCTCGAGCCGACCCGCCTTCGGCTCCCCGACGCATTGACAGCCGCCGCATTTATTGCGCCTTTCCTCGCCGTCCGAGCGCTTCTTTCATGAGCGAACCCGCAAAGATGGCCGGTGCCGGGGTCAAGGTCGAAGATCTGGTCTTCGGCTACGAGGAGAGCCGGCCCGTCCTGCGCGGGGTGTCGCTCGACATCCGTCCCGGAGAGCGCTTCGGGATCCTGGGCCCTTCAGGGGCGGGCAAATCCACGCTGCTCCTCCATCTGAACGGCCTTCTCTGGGGTAGCGGTCTCGTCCGGGTCGGGGATGTGGTCGTGGGCCGTGAGACGCTCGCCGCAGCCCGGCGGAAGGTCGGCCTGGTGTTCGAGAACCCCGACGACCAGCTCTTCACGCCGACGGTCGAGGAGGACGTGGCCTTCGGTCCCCTCAACCTGGGCCTGAGCCGGGAAGAGGCGCGCGTCCGCGTGGCGAACGCCCTGGCCCGCGTCGGCCTGACCGGCTTCGAACGACGGACGCCCCACCGCCTCTCCCTGGGCGAGAGGAAGAGGGCGGCCCTGGCCGCCGTCCTGGCCATGGAGCCCGAAGTCGTGGCCTTCGACGAGCCCTTCTCCAACCTCAACCCGGCGCTCGTCAAAAGCCTGACGGAGCTCATCGCCGGGCTCGAGGCCACGGTGATCCTCGTCTCCCAGCAGATGCTGCCCGCCCTGGCCGTCTGCGACCGCGTCGCCGTGCTCGTCGAGGGCCGGGTCGTCCGGACGGGCGCTCCGGCCGCCCTGGCCGCCGACCGGGCCTTCCTCGCCTCGGCCGGGCTGGATTTCTGGAACTCCCTCGAAGCCGCGCGCGCCAAGGGCATCCGCATTTCTCTCGACTAATTCTCTCTTCCCCGGACAGGCACGACTTCCGCTCGGCGTTTCAAGCCAGCGGCTTAAACGCCTTGGTTTTGTATTGTTCCCCCCTGACCTCGGGCATGCCGCCGGGGATCGGCTCGCCCGGGAAGCCGATTTTTTCCACGCGCCACTAACGCACCTTGATGGCGCGGCCGCGCCACAGCACGGCCCCCTTGATCGAGCGGTAGTAGAGCGCGCGCAGCGTGCAGCAGGTGACGACCACCACGACCAGCGGGAAGAACAGCAGCGCGCCCCAGCGCGCCTGCATCAGGCGGCGGCCGCCGCGCAGCAGCAGCGCGTACTGGACGAGGTAGGTTGCCAGCCCGGCCCCGGCCGGCAGCGGGTCGGCGGCGCCGGCCCCGGCGATCACGGTCAGCCACGGCGTCCACAGCATGACCGCCGCGAGCAGCACCGCGGCCAGCGCGAGCGCCGGCCGGCCGTTGCCGATCATCATCACGTTCTTGGTGGTGCCCCAGAACGCCTGCCGGTTGGTCTTGAACGCCTGCACCTGCAGCAGCTGCGGCGACAGCCGAAACACGACGCGCTTGCCGTGGCGCTTGAGCAGGCGCGCCAGCCCGACGTCGTCGAACATCTCGCCGCGCACCTCGCTCATGCCCCCCAGCGCGTCGAAGACCTGTTTTCTCATCAGCATCAGGCCGCCCGAGGCGATGGCGTCGGGCGAGGCGGGATCGTCGATGGCTGCGCTGCCGTACTGGGCGAAGCCGGCCACGTACATGGGGACGATCACGTTCTCCCAGAAGGTGCGTACGAGCAGCCGGGGCAAGGCGCTCACCAGGTCGGCGGCGCGCTCGCGCAGCAGCTGCACGGCCGAGGCGAAGCAGCGCGGCTGGTGCACGATGTCGGCGTCGGTGAACAGCAGGAACTCACCGTGCGCCAGCGCCGCGCCCTGCTGCATGGCGTTGGCCTTGCCCAGCCAGCCCGGCGGGAGCGGCGGAGCGTGCAGCACGCGCACTCGCGGATCGGCCGCGGCGATGCGGTCGGCGATGGCGCCGGTCCGGTCGGTCGAGTGATCGTCGACCACGATCACCTCGAGCTCGACCCCTTGCTGCGCGAGCACCGAGCGCAGGCCCGTCTCCAGGTCTTGCTCCTCGTCGCGCGCCGGGATCACGACCGAGATGCGCGGCTTCGGCGACGGATCATCCGCGGCCGGCGCGAGCACGCCCACCTGTCCGACCGCCAGGCGAAAGCGCCACAGCAGCAGCAGCCACATGGCTGCGGCCAGGCCGCAGAGCGCCAGCAACATGGTATCGGACACGCCTGATCCGGAGGTGGTGACGCGTTCGATCATAGCATCCATCCGTCACGGCGGCAAGCCGCGATGGCGACAGTCGTCCCAACGCCGGCCGGCTCTCGATGCCGGCGGGTCGACGTGATATCGGATGCCAATTCGGATCGTGTTTCCCCGCCACCGCGGATGCCCATGGAACGCCGGATCGCGCACGCCCTCACCCAGCTCGGCTTCACCGCCACCGACGCCAGGCTCCATCAAGATCCGCAAAGTGGCGAAGAAGGGGGACACGTACCGAATTCCAGAGAATTCGGTACATGTCCCCTATCTGTTGTAGACCTTGCGGATCATCTCCGCCCAGCCCTTGGACGGGATGCGCCTCGGCTCCTCCTCGACAATCCGCAGCGGCGAAGACGCCGGGCTCGCCTTGCGGACCTTGCCCCGGTGGGCGTTGGCGTACAGGCCTTAGCAGCGGACCATAACGTGCCCAACGGATCGTGATCCCCAGCGGCTGGAACAGCCTCCGGTTCATGTAGGCTTCGACGGTCTCGCCGACCAGCTTGCGACTGTCACCATTTTTCTGCTGCATTTTTCGTCCCGCGGGAGCCCATCGTCCCCGGAGTCCGGAGGGACCGGCCCGTTTATCGTAGGCCGCCGCCGCGCTTGACATCGCGCTAGGGAGGAAATATCCTTTTTTGAACGCGTCCCAGCCCCAGGACGGAAAAGATAAATCTGATCCAGACTAGGACGGCGGCTCAATGAAGAACGGCGATGCGAGGGGCATGGATGCCGGGTGTCGATCCCGGGCAAACGTGAAGACGGAAGAAAGAATGAGGAAGAAAGATTGATGAAAAACCTAACTCTGAAAGCAGCGATTTCCGCCGTCGTGTTCGCCGCCGCGCTTATCGGAGGAACCGAAAGCCCCATACAACTGAGCGAAAAAGCGATGGCCCACCTTCGCGCCCCGTCCGGATCCATGCCGGACGAGATCAAACGGGAGATTTCCGCGGTGCTGGAGCGGCAGTTCAGAGCAACGGTGGCCGCGGTGACGGGGAGCGGAGCGGAAACCGAGTACAATGCCGTAACCACCCTGGCGGCTATGTTCGGAGATCGGGATTCGCTGATGAATCGCCTGGAAATCAGCAGCGACATAAAAATCCCCAGTGGGCGCGAGTACCCGGGGATCGTCTCCCTGTATATCAAATTCTATACCAATGACAAGCTGTCCGGCAACTTCAGATCTTCCGCCGAGAGCCACCAGAGGAAGGTGAAGGAAGCCGTTGAGCGGAACGAGCGGATGCGTCAGAGCGCGGCGGCCGCCAATCGACCGTTTCAGCCGGTGGCTCTGTCGCTCGGATCTTATACCGCCATACCGGCCCCAAATGCTCGCTACGGCTGGACCTGGGGGACGGACGACGGCCGGATGGAAATCACGGTTCGAACTCTGTACGACTACGGCGTGACCCCCGACCTGATCCGAAGCAAAGCCGAAACGCTTCATGCCCAGCTGGCGGGCGCGGGCCTTTACAACTTCCTTCGCCGGCTTTCGGCCTCTCGCGACACCGTCCCGCCCAAAACCGAACCTTCCGTCCGGGAGCCCGGCGACTGCGGAAAAGGGGCCGCGCTGACCCGGCATCTCGAAGCCTTGAGAACGCAGCACCGGAATGTCCAGACCCTCGACGGCGAGCTCGAATGGCTGCTCAACTCCGAAAGCCCGGATCGCCGTCAAGTCGTCGAGTACGGCCGCAAGGCCGAACGCATCGCCGCCGAATACCACGCGGTGTTTCGGGATTTCAAGAAGGCGGAAACGCGGCGGGGGCTGGTCGAGGAGCTGGATCTTCTCGTGGAGACTCCCCTTCTGCTGAACGAGGTCGTCGTCAAGTACCAGCACCTGGCCCAGGCGCCGATCACGCCCTTGAAACCGGAGGATCTGGTTCGATCCCGCGATGAGAGATCCCGGACGATCATCAAACTGGCCCGCGACCACTTCGCCTCCCGGCTGGAATCCGAGGGCCTGCGCGACATCCTGACCTCCGAAAGCTGGGAGGAGGCCGTGGAAAAGACGGCCGGGCATGCCCGGAGGAAGGTCGAGGAGTTCATCGACGGCGAAACGGAGAGGATCTTCGGCTTCGGCTTTCACGACGTTGAATCCGCAAGACGGGCCCTGCAGCTTCAGCTGCGCCGGGAGATCCGCCGCCAGGTCGCCAAGCTGCTGATCAACGTCACCAGCAATCAGATCGTCATCGAGATCGTCGCCGGGCCGGTCATCCGCTGGATCGAGCGCGACCTGCTTCCGCGGCTGAAGGAGGCCCTGCGCCAGAAAGGCAACCTGCCCGAGCGGGTCGCCCGCTCGGTCGAGACCATGGAGGCCGCCCGCCGCGCCCTGAACGCGCTGCTCTGCGACGCCAAGATGAGGGATGTGCGGAGCCGGCTCGCCTCGGCCCGGGGGACGATCCATGCCTCGAGGTTTCTGGATGCCGACCTCAGGCGCGCCTATGCCGTGTCCGAACTCACGAAGCTTGTTGAGGCCAAGGATAATCTGGAAAGAACGATGAGCCTCGCCCAAAGGCGTTTCCTGCTGAACAAGGACGACTACGAGGACGACCTCGTGCTCATCGACGAAGTGATCGGGGCGCTGCGCGACATCCTGAAGCGGAGCGTGCCTTCCGGGACGGACGTCCGGCCTCCGGTCGAGAGAAAGCCGCCCGTGCAAAAGGTCGATCCGCCGGTCCGGCTGCGGCACGAGGAGCGGGCGGAGACCGCGACTTTCGCTTCACTTTCGCCGGCCTTGAAAGTCCTGCGGTTTTACGAAGCCGGCCTGGCGGGCGTCGCCGACGGTCACCGGGATTACCGCTCGACATTCTCCAGGGCGGACAGCCGCCTGATCTGGTGGGAGCTTAATTTCGAATACCCGGCTCCGGGTCGGCGGATCGATTTTTCGGTCGAAGCGTTCTATTACGGTCCGGATGGCCGGGAAATCAACAGATATGCCAACGCATTCAATTTCCAACCGGAGTGGACGGGCTCCCAGCACACCAACGGGTTCGGCTACCGGGACCGGGGCGGCTGGCTGCCCGGAACATATCGGGTCGTGCTTTTTGTCGACGGCGTCAAAATCGCCGAAGGAAAATTCCATATTGTCGAATAGAGTATAATAATTTCCTTTTCCGCCCGGGGCTCGGGGCGCGTTCGGAATCGGCTTGAGCCCCCATCCTGACCTTGTCGAGGAATGTATTCCGGCCTTCGAAAAGTATGCGACGGGTGGGTCGGCGAAGAACCCGGTCGGAGGGTCGGCCTCCCAAAAGAGCTCCTGAAAAGAAGGGGTGTAAGGGGTCGCGTCTACACTTTCCACTTTTAGTGTAGCTTAAGGGGGACACAATACCGTGTCCCTCATTCCTTGAGAGAATCCGGGCCGTGGCTTTCCTAAGGTTACTCGAGGATATCAGGCCCCTTCGACAATGAATCCGCGGAGTAAGCGAACCTTCCCGGCCGATCCCCTCTTCCCAAGATCGGGCGAAGGCGCTCCTGGCCACCGATACTCTCTGGAAGC
>VGJG01000123.1 GCA_016867615.1 Candidatus Aminicenantota bacterium
GACGATTTCTTGCGCTTCCAGTTCCAGTAGAGGAATCCCGGGACGCCCACGGCCACCCAGAAAAAGCCCATGACCGAGTTGATCAGGGGGAACCGGCCGTCGAGGAAGCCCGAGATGTCCGAGTACATGGTGAAGACGATGTACACCAGGGCGAAGAAAATGAAGATGACGGGCGTGATAGGGTAGCCCCAGACCTTGTACGGCCGGGGGTGGTCGGGCATCTTGCGCCGCAGGACGAAGACGGCCAGGGCGCCCAGGGCGTAGGTCACCCAGCTGACGAAGATGACCTGGTCGGTGAGCTGGTCGAACGTCCCGCTCAGGACGAGCACCGAGGCCCAGACTCCCTGCCACAGGAGGGCGTTGGCCGGAGTGCGGAACAGGGGGTGGACGCGGCCCATGGAGCGGAAGAAGAGGCGCTCGCGGGCCATGGCGTAATAGACGCGGGCGGCCATCATCATGATGCCGTTCGTGGCGCCAAAGGTCGAGATCATGATGGCGATGGCGATCGCCGCCCCGCCCCACCGGCCGAGGAAGCTCGAGACGACGTCCGTGGCCACGAGGTAGCTCTGGCCGGTCTGCTCGGCGGCCACGTATTTCCGGCCCATGTCCTCCACGGGGATGACGTAGATGTAGGCCAGGTTGATGAGGACGTAGACGATGATCACCACGAAGACCGTCGTGGCCAGCGACTTGGGGAGGTTCCGCTGGGGGTTCTTGATCTCGCCGGCCATGTAGGTGACGTTGATCCAGGCGTCGTACGCCCAGAACGCTCCGGCCATGGCCACGATGAACAGGATGAAAACCGACCCCGTCGCACCGCCCGTCCCCAGGGCCGACTGGCTGAAATTCCCGATATCTCCCCGTCCGAGAGCCAGGGCGAGGACGACGATGGCGGCGATGGCCGCGACCTTGAGTATCGTGAACAGGACCTGGAGGGCGCTGCCGAACCGGACGCCCAGGTAGTTGACCGCCGTCAGAAAGACGATCAGGGCGATCGTGCAGGCCTTGAGGCCGATGAACTTGAAGGGCGTGATGTCGCCGATGAAGGGGACGTGGAGGGTGACGGCCTCCCAGGCGGCGTTGAGGCGCGGAAATTTGACAAAGTATCCCAGCGAGTCGGAGAAGACGTAGCCGATCGAGGCCAGCGATCCCGTCTGGATCACGGCGAACGTCGACCAACCGTAGAGGTATCCGACGAAGTCGCCGTAGCTCTTATTGAAATAGCCGTACAGGCCTCCCGCCTCCTGGAACATGGAGGAGATCTCGGCGATGCTCAAGGCGCCGAAGATGGTCATGACGCCGGCTACGACCCAGACGAGGAGCAGGAGTTCGGCCGAGGGAAGCTGGGAGGCCATGAGGCCCGGCTTCTTGAAGATGCCCGAGCCGATGATCGACCCCACGCCGCAGGCCACGGCGGCCAGAAATCCCAGCTCCCGCTTCAACTCCAGGGGCTTTTTGGATATTTCTTGGCTCATGATTTCCCCCGATTATATATGAAAACGGGGTCGCGTCTACACTTTCCACTTTTTTGAGCAGGCCTACAACAGAACAGATGGAGTTGCGGCGACATTATCTGCCGACGCTATTCCTTGATGACCTCGGCATTGTGGATCTCGCCGCGCACGCTCGAATCCTTGCTGATGGTGACGGTGACTTTGCGGCCGGTGTCTCGGACGTCGATTCCGCCCTCAACCATGGAGCCGCCCTCGATGCGGATCTCCAGGCTGTCGGTCCAGGGGGAGAGGCTGCGCCTCCCCTTGATGACGATGTCTCCATGGACCTTGCTTTGTTCGCCCAGACGGATATTGCCGTTGGTCGTTCTGAGCCCCCCGGAGACGGCGGTGTTGTTGAGTTCCAGAGAGCCGTTGATCGTGGATATGTCGCCCATGACGGTGCTGCCGCGGCCGCAGGTGATCGAGCCGTTGACCGTCGCCGCGTCTCCATCGACGGTGACCTTGTCGCCCAGGGCGATCGAGCCGTTGACCGTTTCCAGGCTCTTGACGCGCGAACCTTCGCCCACCTCGATGCGGCCGTTCACGGTGCGGGAGGCGCCGTCCACCGTGCAGTCTCTGCCGACAATAATGCGGCCGTTGACCGTGGTCATCCCCGAGCTGCGGCCGCCGTCGGCAAGATGTTGGCTTCGGTTGACGCTCACGTCACAGCTCCACAGGATAAGCGTGGAAAGCGACAACAACAGGACAGCGGTCTTTCTCATGGTCTGGCTCCTTTCATTTAAAAACCGAACGCTTTTCAAAGATGGATGGACCGGCAAGCCGAGATTCCCTCAGCCCGGCCAGCAGGGATTTGCGGCGCCGTTTCCCGCTGTTTATAGCGGCGCGAAAAACAAGTCCATCGGAAAATATCGGCACGCATATATCCGGCCGTTTTTTCGAGGCCGGACCTTGGCCCGCTTCATCAGCTCGCCGGCCGGGAACATCGAGTCGGGCATGTTTCTCATCATGGATCGAAAAACAAAAACTCCGAGCGCAGACGCTCACCAGACTCCGGGGATCAGGCGGAATCGCGTTTTCTCCATATATTCCCCGTAGCCCGGCAAATCGCGGAGAAGCACTTTTTCCTCGTTCAAAATCCTTAGGGGGAACATGATCACGGTCAGGGCGAAAGGGATGACGGCCCAGAGGGAGCCCAGGGCCAGGGGAGTGAAAAGGTAGAGGAGCAGGGTCCCGGAATACATGGGGTGGCGGACGACGGCGTAGGGGCCGGTGGAGACGACCTCCTGCTCACGGACCACTTCGACGATCCGAGACAGGTAGCGGTTTTCCATCATGACCCGGACGAAAATCAGGTAGCCGAGGACGACCATGACGCCGGCGAAGACGGCCAGCGCCGTCGGGACCGAGGACCAGCCCCAGCGCCGGTCGAAGCCAGGAATGAGAATGCCGGCCATGAGGGGAAGGGCTCCAAGGGAGACGATCTTCCTCTGGGTCTTCTCCTTCTCCCTCCATCTCATCCGCCGCTCCAACCGTTCGGGGTCTTTCTTGAAAAAGAAGATCATCACCAGGGTCATGGGGATGAGCAGAATGGCCATGTACACCCAGGCTTGCCAATACCTCAAAGTTCCGGCAGGGAGGAAGAAGACCGGGCCGAGTACGAGAAAGGCGCCGATGCCGCGCATGATGACGGCCTTCTTGAGCCGCTTGAGATCGACGGAATTCATAAGGCTTCTCCTTCGGGGCGGTCGTTTCCTCGCGCCGGGAACCCGCACACATTATATACGTTAGAATTGGGAAAACCGTCCACCCTGCGCCCGCGCCCTGAAATGACCGGGCTCGCGCCTCCGCTTTTCACCCGGGGGCAGGGATGCTCATAAAAGTGGAAAGTGTAGACGCGACCCCGCCTTTATGTTAATTTGCCGGGCATGAGCGGCGAAAACAAACAGGGTGCGGGGTTCGTCAAGGGCATCGGCGTTCTGAGCGCGACCAACATCGTCATCGGCTCCATGGTCGGCTCGGGGATCTTCCTCGCGCCCTCGATCATGGCCGGCTTCATCGAAAACTCGAGCACGATCATTCTTCTCTGGCTCATCGGCGGGCTGCTGACCGTCTTCGGCGCCCTGAGCCTGGGCGAGCTGGCCGCGGCCTTCCCCAAGGCCGGAGGGCAATATGTCTTCCTGCGCGAGGCTTTTTCCCCGCTGTGGGGCTTCCTCTACGGCTGGGGCCTGTTTTTTATCATCCAGACGGGCTTCATCGCCGCCGTGGCCATCGCCTTCTCCAAGTACCTGGGCATCTTCATCCCGGCGCTCGGGGAGGGGAACGTCCTCCTGACCCTGTCCCTCTTTTCCTTCAAGATTGTCATCTCCTCGGCCACCCTGATGTCCATCCTGTGCATCGTCTTCCTGACGGGCATCAACATCCTGGGCGTCAAATCGGGCGCCCTCATCCAGAACATCTTCACCATGGCTAAAGTGGGCGCCATCCTGGTTCTCGTCGGCGCGGCCTTCATCCTGGCCAAGGGCGACTTCAAGCACTTCCTACCGCTGCTCAAGCCGACCATCCCCCAGGCGGCCAAGCTGACGCTCTTCGCCGCCGCGGCCGTGGCCATGTCCAAGGCGCTGTTCGCCTACGACGCCTGGTACACGGTGACCTTCGTCGCCGAGGAGGCGAAGAAGCCCAAACGCGACATACCCCTGGCCATGCTCCTCGGCACGGGCGCCGTGACCCTGCTCTACACCCTGGTGACGGCCGCCTACTTCTACGTTATCCCCATCACCGAGGCGGCGGGCATCAAGGAGAACCGCATCGCCTCGGCCGTGGCCGAGCGGGTCATGGGCTCGCCGGGATTGGCCTTCATCACCCTGGCCGTGCTCATCTCGACCTTCGGCTGCGTCAACGGCCTCATCCTCTGCGGGGCGCGCGTCTATTACGCCATGGCCAAGGACGGCCTGTTCTTCCGCAGCAACGCCAAGATCCACCCGCGATTCCATACGCCCCACCTGGCCCTGCTCTTCCAGGGGGCCTGGGCCATCATCCTCACCCTGAGCGGGACGTTCTCCGACCTGCTGACCTACACGGCCTTCGCCTCGCTCCTGTTCAACAGCCTGACCATCCTCGGCCTGTTCGTCCTGCGCGCCAGGAAGCCCGAGCTGGAGAGGCCTTACAAGGTCTGGCTCTATCCCGTCCTCCCCCTCCTCTATCTCCTCATCGCCCTGTTCTTCATCGTCTTCATCGTCATCGGCGACCCCCTGAACTCCATCAAAGGCCTGGTCCTCATCGGCATCGGCGCCATCGTCTATATCTTCCTCCGCCGGCGGCTGCGGAGAGCGGGCCCGGCGGCGGGTTGAATCCGGAGCCTGAAGCCTCAGCCTTCGGTCGGTCTTTAAGACCCGCTACTTTTAGAGTGCGGCGGCACGACGCCGCTTTCAAAGCGGCCTCATGAGGCCGCACTCCAAAAACTGCCGGGATTCTCAGGATTATGCTATTTCCAATAATCGTCACTGCCATGTTAGATAAGTTGGGACGGACGATGTCTCCGGAGAGGTCGAGGGGAGCGAGCCGTTTCATGATAACGGGCGGCAGAGAAAGGGGGAAGTGCTGGGCTGGGTGAGATTTTTTCTCTGAACTTGTTGCCGAATAAAGATGCATGAGAACCGGAAATCATGGCAGCATAAAATGATCGCAGCTGGGCGTGAAATTCTACATCGGCCGGAGGGGACGAAGGTCAGGTCCCCGTGTCCGTTTGCGGCTTTTTTCGCAGATAGAGAAAGAAAAAATACACCGGCAGGCCGAGGAAGATGATCCCCAAACCCAATAGGGCGTCCTGAGGACGGCGCAGGAGCGAGTTCAGGGAGATGAACAGGGCCGACAGGATGAATACCGCCGGGATGACCGGGTAGCCGAAGGTCTTGTACGGCCGGGGGAGGTCGGGCTTCTTGACCCGCAGGATGAAGACCGCCGCGGCCGTCAACCCGAAAAACAGCCACTGCCCGAAAACGACGTAGGTGAACAGCCTTTCGAATGTCCCGAAGAAAAGAATGAGGACGACGCTCCAGGCGCTCATGGACAGGATGGACAGATGGGGCGTTTGGAAGCGGCCGTGCACCCGGGACAGGGCCGGGATGAAGACCCCGTCCTGGGCCATGGCGAAATACACCCGGGGGGAACAGAGCAAATTCTGGTTGGCCGCGCCGGTGATCGAGAAGAGGATGATGGCGGCGATGATCGCCGCTCCCAGTCCTCCCACGGCCTTGTTCATGGCCAGGGAGGCGATCCGGTCCGAGGCGGCGATCTCGGGCGCGGAGAAGGCGTAGAGGTAGGCCAGGTTGGCGGCGATGTAGATGCCGATGATGATCAGCGTCCCGACGAAAAGCCCCAGGGGGATGTTCCGCTCCGGACGCTTCGTCTCGCCGGCGCTGAAGGTCGCTTGCTCCCATCCCTTGTAAGCCCACATGACGGCGATCAAGCCCAGGCCGAAGGCGCTGATCAGGTCCAGGGAGAAAGGCCGGGGCCGGGGTTCGACGAAGTGGCGT
>VGJG01000124.1 GCA_016867615.1 Candidatus Aminicenantota bacterium
GCACGGACGTTTTGCCCGCTGGGCGGGACGGATGCTCCGGGAGCCGCAGCAGGAAGAGGGCTGCCATCCCCGCGGCGAAGAGGAGGGCATAGGCCCACAGGAACACGGGCCTTTTTTTCAAGCGGTAGTAGAGGATCGCGGCCGTCAGCCCCAACAGCCCGAGCGCCAGCAGGACCGCCATCTGCCTGTCCAAGCGGGCCAGGGCCGGAGGCTCGAAAAAGGAGCGGAAGTGCCCGATGTTCTCCCGGAAGATCCAGAGGAAAGCCAGAGTCGTCAGGGACAGGCCGAGGGTCAGGAAAGTCGGTGAGAGGTAGAAGATATCGTTCTTTTTCGAGGAGAAGAAGTCGTAGATGAAGAACGACATCAGGCAAAACAGAGTCATGGCCAAACCGTAGGTCAGGAACAGGTCGCGGGACAGGACCGCCAGAAATCCCGGGCCGAATCGATCGTTGATGTTCAGGGCGTCTACAAGAAGAGCGAGCAAGACGCTGAAATGCGCCCCGCACAAGAGTGAGTTCAGAAGAACCTTGATGAACTTCACGTATCTCAAACTACCATGAGCCCCCGCCGCCGGTCAAACCGGGCGATTGACCGCCCCCGGGGGATGACATAAGATGAATTTCCCGTGCGCCGGACTGGCCGTCGCGCAACCGGTCGGGCGCCGCAGGCAGGCCATGAAGAAGAAATCCGCATCCCCGCTCTCCGCGGCGCCGGGAATTCCGTCCCCGGAGGAGTCGCTGGAGGGGGCGGTGGAGCGCATTCTGTTCTATAATCCGGACAACGGCTACACCGTCTGCCGATTTCTCGCCGACGACGGGCGGGAGAGGAACATCGTCGGCGTGTTTCCTCCCCTCGCGCCCGGGGAGAGGCTGAAGATCAGCGGCTGCTGGGAGACCAACCCCAAGTTCGGCCGGCAGTTCAAGGTCGCCGCTTTCCTTCCCGTCCTGCCGACCTCGGCCGCGGGGGTTGAGAAGTACCTTTCCTCGGGACTGGTCCGGGGCATCGGTCCCGTCCTGGCCCGGCGGATCCTCAAAGCGTACGGCCCGGAGACGCTGGAGGTCCTGGAGAAGAAGCCCGAGAGGCTGCTGGAGGTGCCGGGCGTGGGCGCGGCCAAGTTGGCCGAAGTCAAGCAATCCTGGGCCGAGCACCGGGATGTCCGGGACCTGATCATTTTTCTTCAGGAGCACGGCATCTCCGCCAACCTGGCCACGAAGATCCACCGCCGCTACGGCGCCCGCTCCTTTCAGGTTCTCCGCTCCAACCCGTATCAGCTCTGCCTGGACCTCTGGGGCGTCGGGTTCAAGACGGCCGACCAGGTCGCGCTCCGGCTCGGGCTGGACCCCGGCTCCCCGGACCGGATCAAAGCCTTCCTTCTCTACCTCATGGAAAAAGACGCCGAGCAGGGACACGCCTTCTCCTATCGGGCCGACCTGGAGGAATCCTGCCGTCGCGAGCTCGAGGTGAGCGCCGAACGGGCGGCCGGAGCGCTGGACACGCTCCATTCCTCGGGGGCAGTGGTGACGGAGCCCTCGGACCGCAGCCCGGCCGTTTACCTCCCCTATCTTCATCGGGCCGAGAGCGAAGCGGCGCGGCGTCTGGCGGAACTGGCGGACGCTCCCGTTCACGTCCCGCCCTTCGACGCGGACGAAGCCCTTTCCGAGGCGGAGACCGGAGCCGGGATGCGCTACTCGGCCGCCCAGCGGGAAGCCGTCCGGGAATGCTTCCGGCGCAAGGTCCTGGTCATCACCGGCGGCCCGGGTACGGGCAAGACGACCGTCATCAATGCCGTGGCCGAGCTCTTCAAGCGCTGGGGAAAGCCGCTTCTCCTGGCGGCTCCCACCGGCCGCGCGGCCAAGCGACTTCAGGAGGCGACGGGCTGCGAGGCCAAGACCATCCACCGGCTGCTCGAGTTCAACCCCAAGTCCGGGGAGTTCAAGCGCGGCGAAGGCCGGCCGCTCGCCGGAGAGGCGCTGGTCGTCGACGAGTTCTCCATGGTGGACCTCGTCCTCCTTCATAGCCTCCTTCGCGCCCTGCCCGCCGGGATGCGCCTGGTGCTCGTGGGCGACAAGGATCAGCTGCCCTCGGTCGGGCCCGGCAACCTGCTGCGGGACATCATCGCCTCCGGAAGGCTGCCCGTGGTCCGCCTGGGCGAGATCTTCCGCCAGGAAAAGGACAGCCTCATCATCCTCAACGCCCACCGGATCAACCGCGGCCAGGCGCTCCTCTATCCCGTACCGGGCGACAGGGAGGCCGATTTTTATTTTTTCCGTCAGGAGAGCGAGGAGGGGACATTCAAGACGGTCCTCACCCTGGCCTGCGACAGCGTGCCGCGGAGGCTCGGGCTCCCCCCGCTGTCCCCGCACATCCAGGTCATCAGCCCCATGTACCGGGGCCTGGCGGGCGTGGACCGGCTGAACGAGGAGCTGCAGCGCCGGCTCAATCCCTCGGGAGAGGGGCTGCGCCTGGGAACGCGGGAGTTCCGTCTTCGGGACAAGGTCATGCAGGTCCGGAACGATTATGAGAAGGACGTGTACAACGGCGACATCGGACTGGTCTGCGGTCTGGACAGGACCCGGTACGGGCTCGTCGTCGATTTCGACGGCCGTCAGGTCCTTTACGACCGGGACGACCTCGACTCCCTCACCCTGGCCTATGCCGTCTCGGTTCACAAGGCCCAGGGCAGCGAGTACCGGGCGGTCATCTTGCCCCTCTTGACGCAGCACTTCATCATGCTCCAGCGCAACCTGTTCTATACCGCCCTGACCCGCGCCCGGAAGCTGAGCCTGGTCGTCGGCTCGGTCAAGGCGCTTCACATCGCCATCAAGAACGACCGGCAGGTCCAGCGCAACAGCCTCCTGCGCGCGCGGCTCGATCGGGCGGGAGGCTCCGATTCCCGGACGAAAGGCTGAGAGCACGGAAAAAATCCGGCCGTCGGAGATCCGAAGGAGCACCCCCCTTCGACCCGGAGTTGGCAACGGCGGTTTTTTTTGAAATAATGGTCCCTGACGAGCGGAACGAAGGAGGAGAGGAGTGATGAAGAACAAAACAGCCGCCTTCATTCTGGGGGGAGTTCTTCTCGCCGCGGCGCTTTTCGCCGCCGAGACGTACATCGTCAAGGTCCGGACGACCGCCCTCCGCTCCGGGCCGAAATTCTTCGCTTCTCAGGTGTTGAGCCTGAATGCCGGAGAGGCCCTCCTGCTGCTCAAGAAGGAAGAGGATTGGCTCCAGGTCAAGACGCCGGCCGGGAAAGTGGGCTGGATCCACCTCAGCGCCGTCGAGCCGCGGAAGGTCGACATCCTGGCCTGGGACACGACCGCCAGGAAGCAAGCCACGGGTTCGGAAGTGGCCCTGGCGGCCAAGGGATTCGGACGGCCGGGCGCCAAGGGTTTCAATAAAAACGTCGAGGACGGCTACAAGACCCGGAACAAGAACATCAGCTTCGTCTGGGTGGACAAGATGTCCCTCCTGTCCGTCAACCGGTCCCAGCTGGAGACGTTCCTCAAGCAGGGCCGGCTGGGCGAATTCGGGGGCGCCCGATGAGCGCCCGGCGCGCGGCCGCCCTCTTCCTGGCGGCCGGGCTGTCTTCGGTCCTGGCGGTCTCCTGCTCGCTCCTCCAGGAGAGCCAGAAATACCTGACCAAGGAGAACATCGACAAGGCAGGCAAGGCGGCCTCCGTGGCCCGCAACACCTTCGCCGATATCACCGAGGAGGAGGAACACTACATCGGCCGTTCCGTGGCGGCGCTCATCCTGTCGCGCTACAAGGTCTATGACAACCCCCAGCTCAACAGCTACGTCAACCTCGTCGGCCACGCCGTGGCCGCCTATTCCGACCGACCGGAGATTTACGGAGGCTACCACTTCCTCGTGCTCGATGAGCCCGAGGTCAACGCTCTGGCCGCCCCCGGCGGCTTCATCTTCGTCACCCGGGGCCTGCTCCGAGAATGCCGGGACGAGGAGATGCTGGCCGCGGTTTTGGCTCATGAGGTCGGTCATGTGGCGGCCAAGCACGGCTTGCAGTCCATCAAGAAATCGCGGCTCGTCGAAGCCTTCAAGCTGATCGGCCGCGAAGCGGCCGCGAAATACACCCCCGAGGAATTGTCCAGGGTGACCGAGGCTTTCGAGGGCGTCCTGGGCGATATCGCCGGCAGCCTGATCGAAAGGGGATACGACCGGAGATACGAGTACGATGCCGACGTCCTGTCGGTCAAGTACGGAACGGCGACGGGCTACAGCCCCGAAGGCCTTTCCGATTTTTTGGAAAAGCTGGCCGCAGGCGAAGGGGAGGGGCGGGGTGTGGGCTGGTTCAAGACCCACCCCGCGCCCAAGGACAGGCTGGCCAGGGTGGAGAAGCGGATCGGGGGGATGAAAACCCTCCCCCTCCGGGACGAGATCCGCCTCAAGCGCTTCAGGCAGCACTTCAAGGGATAATTGCCGAATCGCCTGATTCGAGGACTGGCGGTCGGGCTCCTGGCCTTCGCCGCCTCGGCGCTCATTTCCCTCACCGGGTTTCTCGAACCGCTGGAGTGGAAGAGCTGGGACGCGCGGCTTCGGTTGCTGGCCCGGCCGGAGCGGGCCGACCCGGGGATCGTCCTTTTGCTCATCGACCAGTACAGCCTCGACTTCTATGAGGACCAGGGCATCTCCTGGCCCTGGCCGCGGCAGATGCACTCGGCCGTCGTGGATTTTCTCCGGGCGGGCGGCGCCCGGGCGGTATTCTTCGACCTCATTCTCTCCGAGCCTTCGGCCTACGGCGATGAGGACGACCGGAACCTGGCCCGGGCCTTGGCCCGGGCGGGCAACGTCTTCCTGCCCGTCTTTCTCGGCGGCCGGGACGAGGGTCAGGACGACCGGGAGCGCGACCGCGCCGAGCAAGCCTACGCCCTCCTCTCCAGCCGCGCGGAGCATCGCCGCCGGCGCGCCGCCCCGGCCGTCGTCCCCGCCGCCTCCGCCTCCCTTTGCCTCGATACGCTGTTCGAGGCGGCCCGGGGAACGGGAAACGTGCGCTTTGAGGCCGACGGGGACGGAATATTCAGGCGCGTCCCGCTTCTTTTCGGCTTCCGGGATCTCGTCCTGCCCGTCCTTCCCCTGGTTTTGGCCGAAGAGGTGCGGGGAGGCCCGCTCGACACGGCCTCCCTCCCCCTGGACCGCAACGGACGCCTGATCATCAACTATCACGGGCCGGCGGGAACCTACGTCTCGCTTTCGTTGGCCTCGGTCATCAATTCCTGGGCCAATATGGAAGAGGGAAGGGAGCCCCAGATTCCCCCCTCGGAGTTCGCGGGCAAAATCGTGCTCGTCGGAGGAAGCGCGCCGGGTCTGCTCGACCTGCGTCCCACGCCCCTCAGCCCCGTCAGCCCCGGGACGGAGATTCACGCCGCGGTCATCGACAACCTCCTCCATGGCGATTTCATCCGCGTGCCGGCGCCCGCCCTGTCTCTCGGCCTGCTGCTGCTCTATGCGCTCCTCACCGGAGCGGCGGTCTCTTCTCTCCAGAAGACCTGGCATCTGGTCCTCGCTCTGGCGCTCGGCCTCGGCCTTCCCGCGGCGGCCGCCGCGGCGGCCTACCGGCGGGGGGTCTGGCTCGAGCTCGCCGCCCCGCTCCTCGCCGTCCTGGCCGCCTTCATCGGCGCCGCCCTGCTCAACTACAGGACCGAGGGGCGGCAACGCCGTTTCATCAAGACCGTCTTCAGGCATTACCTCAGTCCCCAGGTCATCGAGGGGATCCTGGCCGACCCCCAGCGGCTGCGCCTGGGAGGGGAACGGCGGCCGGTGACGTCGTTTTTCTCGGACGTCCAGGGATTCACGTCGATCTCGGAGGGCCTTTCGCCCGAGGAACTCGTGCACCTGCTCAACGCCTATCTCTCGGAGATGACCGACGTCATCCTGGAATTGGGGGGGACGCTGGACAAGTACGAGGGAGACGCGGTCATCGCTTTTTGGAACGCCCA
>VGJG01000125.1 GCA_016867615.1 Candidatus Aminicenantota bacterium
TGATCGGCGTCCCCTCGACGAAGATGAAAACGGCGATGACCGCCAGGACGGACACGGCGGAGAACGCCGCCAGGAGAAGGACGGCCCGGACGAGGCTTTCCCGGCGGTCGAGCGAGGTCACGGGGTCCGCCTTCGCACCGGGATCAAGCCTTCTTTTTTGATCAGCGCCTGGCCTTCCTCGGAGAGCACGAAGTCCAGGAAGTTCCCGGCCCGGTCCCGGGGCGCCTCCCGGGCGACAAACAGAAAAGGACGGACGAGCGGGTAGGCGCCGCTTTCGATGGACTCCTCCGTGGCCTCCACTCCGTCCAGCTTGAGCGCTCTGACCCTGTCGTCGACCAGGCCCAGGGAGATGTAGCCGACGGCGTTCGGGTCGCCGGCCACGATCTCGCGAACCGTGCCGTTGGAGTCCTGGACGATGGCCCCCCTGAAGATCCGGCTGTCGCCCATGACCAACTCCTGGAACGCCCCCCGCGTCCCGGAGCCCTCCTCCCGGGTGATGACATGAACGGGCTTAGCGGGGCCTCCCAGGACGCTCCAGCTCCGGACCGACCCCTCGAAGACGGCCCGGACTTCTTGCAGGCTGAGGGACTCGAGGACGTTCTCCGGATGGACGATGATCGCCAGGCCGTCGCGGGCGACCACGATCTCCACGAGGTCCTCCTCCTCGGGCTTCAGCGGGCGCGAGGACATGCCGATGTGGGCCGCGCCGCTCCGGGCCGCCTGGATGCCGGCGCTCGAGCCCCCTCCCTGCACGTTCACCGCGCAGCCTGCATGGTCTTCCATGTAGACTTCGGCCCAGCGGTCGCAAAAAGGCTGGATGCTCGTCGAGCCGGCGACGGTCAATTCCCCGCTCGAAGCGCCGCGCGAACACGCGGAAAGGAGCAGGACTGCGGCGGCCGCCAACAGGGCCGGCAACGCCGCAAGTTGCAGTCCTCCGGCAGCTTCGGTCGAGTCGAATCTCATTTTCAGCGCGCCCTCTTCCCCAAGAAGGCGAACTCTGTATAGCACAACCGCCGAATAACGGTCAATCAACGCGCGCGCCGAAGCCCTTCCTTCCGGTCTGCTTATCAAAGCTGCATTCCTAAGGACGGCGTCGTGCCGCCGTCAACAAAGCGGTCTCATGCGACCGCACTCCAAAGCGGCGTCGTGCCGCCGTCAACAAAGCGGTCTCATGCGACCGCACTCCAAAGCGGCGTCGTGCCGCCGTCAACAAAGCGGTCTCATGCGACCGCAGTCCATCGGTTGCAAATCGACGAGCCGGCGAGTACAATGCCGGAAAGGTGCAGAGCATGACGACACAGATCCTCATCGTTTTCGCGGTCATGGTTGTTTCTTACACGGTTGTCAAGATCATGAAGCGGCCGGTGGAGACGAGCATGCTGGCCGCCTCCGTCCTCGGCGGCCTGACGGGCGTCCTGTTTCAAACTCCCCGCCTGGCCGATCTGCCACGCCATCTCATCGAAGGGGCGTTCACCTATCTGGACGTCATCCTCGTTTTTTCCACGGCCACGATCTTCATGGCCGTCATCAGCGAATCGGGGGGCGTGAATTACGTCGTCCGGGGGACGATGCGCTCCCTGGGCAAGCTGCGGGCCCTGGCCCTGCTGGTGCTGATGGTCATCGTCCTCATTCCCGGCGCCCTGACCGGCGCGGGCAGCGTCTCCCTCCTGGTCGTGGGAGCGCCGGTGGCCCTGGCCCTGGCCTACCTGGGCATCGCCCCCCGGAGGGCGGCGGCCATCCTTTTTATCGTCGCCGGGTTGAGCGCCGCCGCGCCGCCGGTAAACATCTGGGCCATGGTCCTCTGCGCCGGAACGGCCATCCCCTACGTCGGCTTCGATCTGCCTCTCGGCATCCCCGTCCTTCTGCTGGGGACGTTCACCGTCCTGACCCTGGGCCTGAAACGGGACAAGTCCCTGGAACGGGTCGCCCTTCCCGAAGTCGAAAAAGGCATGACCTGGTGGCGGATCGCCGTCCCCTTCCTCGTCTTTTTCGGCCTCATCATGGCCTACAAGATCTGGCCGTTCAGCACGCCCGTACTCGGCCTGCCCCTGATGTTCGTCATCGCCGGGCTCGCGGCCTGGGCGCTGAGCCCGAAGAAATTGAAGATCCTGGAGCTGTCGAGCAACACCATGAAGCGCCTCCTGCCGCTTCTGGCCTCGATGGTCATCGTCGGCATGCTCCAGCAGGTCATGACCGTCACCGGAGTCCGGGGCTTGATCTCCTACGCCGTGCTCATGACGCCCCTGGTGCTCCTGTTCATCAGCTTCGCGGTCATCATCCCCTTCTCCGAGGGCGTCCTGGCCTACGGCGCGGCGGCCATCATCGGCATCCCCCTCATCTGGTTCCTGGACTCGATCGGCCTGCACGCCACGGTGGCCATCGCCGGCCTGAGCCTGCTCTGGCCCCTGGGCGACGGGCTGCCCCCCGTGGCCATCATCGGCCGCCTGAGCGTGCTGGTGACGCAATACAAGGGAAGCTACTGGAGCTTCCTGAGGACGACCTGGCTGCCCTGGATCGTCATCACCGTGACCGGCATCCTGATGATCGTCTTCAGCGCCAAGCTCGAGTTTCTCGTCCGCTGGAGCATGTGAACCGGAGGAACACCCATGATCGTCATCCAAAACGCGGTTGCGGTCCTGTATTACGTCCTGAGCGCCTTTCTGGGCTTTCTCCTGCTGAGGAACTTCGTCCGGGAGAAGGACAAGGTCGACGACATGCTCATGAACCTCATCGTCCTCATCCCCCTGCTCCTCCGCCTGCTGCGGATCAAATGACGAACGGAAGGAAGGACGCCATGTCTAAGAATCTCGCCTGGAAGATCCTCTTCGTCGCGGTCCTCGTCCTCCTCGCCGTCGCCGCCGCCGTCCCCATCATCCGTCATACGCGCTTCCGGTATCCCGTCGTCGTCGGTCCGGGCGTCACCCGGGTCGCCCGCCTCAGCGACTTCGGCCCGGGCCTCAAGGGCACCCGGGCCGACACGAACGTCTACGTCCTCGAGGGACGGGAACCGGGCGGCAAGGCTCTCATCATCGCCAACACCCATCCCAACGAACCCGCCGGGCTCCTGGCCGCCCTGATCTTCCTCGAGAACGCCGAGGTGGACAAGGGCACGCTGTACGTCATCCCCAATTTCAACCGCAGCGCCGGCCTGGACACCAAGCCCGGCGACGGATACCCCCACTTCTACCGCATCCCCACGCCCTGGGGGGAAAAGACCTTCCGCTACGGCAGCCGGGACGCCTCCCCCCTCGACCAGTGGCCGGACCCGGACGTTTTCATCCATTACCCCGACCGCCAGCTCCTGTCGTTCATCGACGCCCGCAACACGAACCGCACCTGGCCGGGACGTCCGAACGGACTGCTCATGGAACGGGTGACCTTCGCCGCCATGGAGCTCCTGCGGAACAATCAAGTGGACGTGGCCATCGACCTCCACGGCGCGGAGACGATGTTCCCCGTGACCAACTGCATCGTCGCCCCCCAGTCCGCCTCCCGCCTGGCGACGCGCGTGGCCCTGTTCGTCAAGGCCCGGGAGAAGTTCGACAGCCACGTCGAGCCCTCGCCCTACGGCTTCCGCGGCCTGTCCCACCGGGAGATCGGCGATTATTCCGACACCCTGCCCTTTCTCCTCGAGGCGCCCATCCCCTTCCTCGACCAGCCCACGGGACCCAAGACGGAGAAGCTCCTGCTCGACGGCCGGGACCCCTTCCTGCTCAAGCTGTCCGAGAGGGGCAAGCTCTTCGTGCCCTACGACGAGACCGGCTGGCCGATCGACAAGCGCGTGGGCCAGCACGTCTCGGTCATGCTCGAGATCTTCGCCCAGTATTCCCGGCAGACGCCCGAAAGGTCCCTGTCCCTCCGGGGCGTCCCCCGCTATGCGGACATCGTCAAGAACGGGACGGGATATTATTTTCACGACCCAAAAAAAGCGGATGCCTCCCGCGTCTACGAGGAATAGGCGGCCGAGACTTCTCCAAGATCAAAGCGGAGGATAGACATGAGCCGATTTCGGACCGGCGCGTTCCCGGCGGGCGCCCTGGCTTTCTCCCTGGCGCTGGTCATTGTTTTCGGATTTCGGGGCCCGGAAGACCTTCCCCCCTCCCAGGAGACCCTGGAAAACTGCACGGTGGTCATGGTCGGCAAGGACGCCTCGACCGACGGCTCGGTCTTCGCCACCCATGCCGCGGACTGCGGCGTGTGCGACTGGACCTTTCACTACGTCCCGCCGGCCGATCATGAACCGGGCTCCACGAGGGTCGTCTACAACATCGACCAGATCCGGACCTGGCCCCCGTCCGAGGGCGGGAAATGGACGATGATCAAGAACGACCCCTCGGGTCTCGAGCTCCCCCAGCCGGCGCGCACCTACGGCTACATCCACGGCGTCTTCGGCTACATGAACGAACGGCAGCTGGCCATCGGCGAGTCCACGATCGGCAATGTCCGGAAGCTGGCCAACCCCACGCCCGCACCCAAGTTCAACATCACCATGCTCACCCTGCTGGCCATGGAGCGTTGCGCCACGGCCCGGGAGGCGATCAAGCTCATGGGCTCCCTGGCCGAGGAGCACGGCTACGGCCGCCTCGACGGAGGGGAGATGCTGGCCGTGGCCGACGCGAAGGAGGTCTGGGTCTTCGAGATCATGCCCGTCGGCCCGCTGTGGAAGCCCGAGAGCGGCAAGCCCGGGGCCGTCTGGGCCGCCCAGCGCGTTCCCGACGACGAGGTCGCCGTCTGCCCCAACGAGAGCCGCATCGGCGAGATCGACCTCTCCCGGCCCGACTTTTTCATGGCCTCCCCGAACCACATCGACTGCGCCGTCGAGAACAAGCTCTACGACCCGGCCTCGGGCAAGCCCTTCTCCTGGAAGCGCGCCTACTCGCCCGCCGAGGGCTCGGCCGCCCAGAACGCCCGCCGCTCCCGGATGTGGCGCTTCCACAACCTCGTCGCCCCCTCGAAGAACCTCAAGACCGACCTGCCCAACATGGACTTCCCCTTCTCGGTCAAGCCGGACAAGAAGCTCTCGGTCTCGGACGTCATGGCCATCACCCGGGACAAGAGCCGGGGCACGCCCTTCGACCCGGTGCGCGGCATCCGCGGCGGGCCCTTCGCCAACCCCAATTTCTACCGCGGCACGCGCCTGATCGGCGTGCCCAACGTCGAGTACACGACCATAACCCAGACGCGCGGCTGGCTGCCGGATCCCGTGGGCGGGATCGTCTGGCTGGCCCTGGGCGCCCAGGACACCTCGTGCTACGTGCCCCTCTATGCCGGAATCAAGGACATCCCCCATTCCTTTAAAATCGGCGATCACTGGGAGTTCAACCGCGACTCGGCCCGCTGGGCATTCGACTACGTCGACTTCCACGCCCAGCCCGTGTACTCTCACGCCCTCCTGGACATCCAGGAGGCCCAGGCCAAGCACGAACAGGCGATCGTGGCCCGCATCCCCGAAGTCGACAAGGAGATCATGGCCCGCTTCGCCCGCTCACCCCTCGAGGCGGCCGGCTACATGACCGATTTCTGCCTGGCCAACGCCGAGGACGTGGTCAGGGCCTGGTGGAAGCTGGGCGACGACCTGCTGGTCAAGTACAATCATTTGGGCTATTACGACGCCTCCAAGCGCACCCGGGAGCGGAACAAGCCCCGGCCGGTCGAGCTGTGGGAGAAGGCCGTGCGCATGATCGATGTTTTGACCGAGACCGAAACGACAAGATAACCGAACGAAACGAAGGGACTGTGTATTATAAAAAGGAGACCCGACATGAAAAAGACAGCCATCACCCTCAGCCTCCTGGCCCTGGCGGCCTGGACGGCCGTCCTCTTCAGCCCCGCCTCGGCGGCCGCCCCGCCCAAGGCCAAGCTCCCCGTCCTG
>VGJG01000126.1 GCA_016867615.1 Candidatus Aminicenantota bacterium
CTCCCCGTCGTGGACCCCATTGTCTTCAGGTCAAGATAAATCACAAGGTCTCCTCCTGTCAATTCGAGAACCGCGGGCCGGCGTCGAAAGGCGCGGAGGGAAAGGAGTATCATTTCCAGGGCAAATGTGATAGAAATATCGCCTCTTCAAGGAGAGAGGCGCCATGGCCCGGGAAGAACCGGCGAGGACATCGGTCCCGATCATCGCCAAATCCCTGCTGTCCTCCCTGAGGAGACGATACCTGTACTATTTCCGGAGGCATTACGTGGACAGGCAGCTGCGCCTGCGCAAGGGGAATTGCGACGACTGCGGCGCGGTCTGCTGCCTGAGGACGAGAAAATGCTTCTACGTCCAGGACGGCAAATGCTCGATCTACGGGACGCGCATTCCCAAGTTCTGCATGATCTTCCCCGTGGACAAGCGCGACATCAAGCTGGCCGGCGTCGAGGACGTCTGCCAGTTCACCTGGGATTAGAGAGCCCGCGGCTTTTTTCCGGACCGGGGCGAGAGAAAGGACGGACATGCTGATATCCGTTGTGTTGCCGACCTACAACGAGAGGGACAACGTCCTTCCGGTCATCGAAGCCATCGAGCGGAGCCTCCAGGGCCGCGATCATGAAGTCATCGTCGTCGACGACAATTCCCCCGACGGCACATGGGAGATCGTCGCCGCTCTGGCCGAGACCAACCCCAGGGTCAGGCTGATCCATCGCACCACGGAGCGGGGGCTGACCTCGGCGTTCAACCGGGGCGTGGCCGAGTCCCGGGGGGACATCATCTCCTGGCTGGACTGCGACCTGACCCTGCCGCCCGAAAAGCTGCCGCTCATGCTCCGGGAGATCGAGAGGGGCTACGACGTCGTCATCGGCTCCCGGTACATCCCCGGCGCGGGGGACAAAAGGGGGGAGGTCGCGGCGGTCATCGGCAGCCGGATCATCAACGGGATGGCCCGCCTGTTCCTGACCCGGAAGATCACGGACTACACCACCGGGTTCGTCATGTCCCGGAGAAAGGTCTTGGACGAGATCCGATTCCAGGGCGATTACGGCGAATACTGCATCGATTACCTGTACCGAGCCCACAGGAGCGGGTACCGGATCAAGGAGATTCCCTTCGTCCTGACCTCGCGCAAATTCGGCGAGACGAAGACCGCGAGCAACTTGTACAACTACCTGAAGCGCGGCCGGAAGTACGTGTCCATCATCCTGCGCCTCCGCTTCCGTCCCTAAGCCCTGAGGCCCGACGGCTTCCCGACGCGCTCCGGGGCCGCCCTTGAGAATCGGGGGCACATCCGATACAATAGGGCCGCTCGAGAGGCGCGTTCATGATCGAAAAAATCATCCACAAGGGCAAGGTCATCGCCATCATCATCGGCCGGGACCACGAAACGGACGGCATCCAATTCGTGACCACCCCCGATTCCCTGCTGCAGCTCGGCCACATGAAAAGGCCCCCGGGATACAAGGTCGTCCCCCATATCCACAACGACATCCGGAGGGAGACCTTCGGAACGCAGGAAGTTCTGTTCCTCAAGCAGGGGGTCGTCGAGGTGGATTTTTACTCTTTCGAGCGGGAGTATCTTCAGACCAAAACTCTCTCCGCCGGGGACATCATCTTCCTGGGAGGCGCGGGACACGGCATCCGGGTCATCGAGGAAGCCGTCATCGTCGAGGTGAAAAACGGGCCTTATGACCCCGCTTCGGACAAGGGAAGGTTCGCGGGCCGCTAGCACCGGACGGGCCGGGAATGAGAAGGCGCATGCTCGAGACCATCACCCGAACGACATGCCGCTTGTGCGGGTCCGGAAAGCTCCAGGACGTGTTCTCCCTGGGAGAGCAATACATCAACGATTTCGTGCCCCGGGAGAGGATCGGCCGGGGTCTCAAGGCGCCCCTGGACCTCGTCCTGTGCGAGGATTGCACCCTCCTGCAGCTCAAGCACACGGCCCCCCAGGAGCTCCTCTACGCCCGCTACTACTGGTACCGCTCAGGCGTAACCGACACGATGAAAGCGGCTTTGCGCGACATCACCCGGGCCGTGGAGGACATGGTCGACCTGAGGAACGGCGACGTCGTCCTGGATATCGGAGCCAACGACGGGACGCTCCTGGCGTCGTATTCCCGTCCCGGCCTGAAGCGGGTGGGATGCGAGCCGGCGGACAACCTGATCGAGATGCTCAGGCAAAACGCCGATTTCGTCCTCCATGACTTCTGGGGATACGAGGCCTACCGGAAGTTGGCCGGGGAGCACGGGTTCGGCCGGGCCAAGGTCGTCACGGCCATCGGCATGTTCTACGACCTGGAAGACCCCAACCGGTTCATCGGCGACGCCCGCCGGGCGCTGGACGAGGACGGAGTGTTCGTCGCCCAGCTCATGTGCCTGGCCTCGATGCTCAGAAAAAACGACATCGGCAACATCTGCCATGAACACCTGGAGTACTATTCCCTGGAAACGCTGAAATTCCTCTTCGAGCGCAACGGACTGGAGATCTTCAAGATCGAGGAGAACGACGTGAACGGCGGGAGCTACCGTATCTTCGCCCGCCATAACCGGGGAACGGGCATCGCCTTCGACGAGAAATTCACCCTCGAGGACATCCTGGATTTCGGAAGAAGGATCCGGGAAAACCGCGACCGGTGCGTGGCCTTCATCCGCCGGGAGACGGCCCTGGGCAAAAAGGTCTATGTCTACGGCGCGTCGACCAAGGGCAACGTCATCCTCCAGTACTACGGCCTGGACGCGAAGGTCATCACCGCCGCGGCCGAGAGGAGCCCGGAAAAATGGGGGAAATACACGGTCGGGACCTGGATCCCGATCGTCTCCGAGGAGGAGGCGCGCCTGGCCCAGCCCGACTATTTCCTCGTCCTGCCCTGGGCTTTTTTCAAAGAATTCTATGTCCGGGAAGAGGCCTGGAGACAAAAAGGGGGGAAGTTCATCGTCCCCCTTCCGGAATTCCGGGTCGAGCCGTAACCCATGATCCCCGAGGCGCTCTACCGACAGATCGTGGACGCCCTGCCCGTTCTGTGCGTCGATGTCGCCCTCAGGAACGCCCGGGGCGAGTACCTGCTGGTGAAGAGGGCCAACGAGCCCCTGAAGGGCGCGTGGTGGGTGATCGGCGGCCGGGTCCACAAGGGAGAAACGCTCGTCGAGGCCGCGGTCCGCAAGGTCAAGGAAGAGATGGGCCTCGACGTCCCTCCCGACCGGCTCGTCTGCCTCGGCTACTACGAGGATTTCTTCGAACAGAACCCGCTGGGCGTAGCCAGCGGGCTGCACACCCTGGGGGTTGTTTTCGAGGCGGAGATCGATGGGGACTGCCGGGCCCGGGTCGACTGCCAGAGCGACGGCTGGAAATTCTTCGACCGGCTTCCGGACCGCCTGGTCATCAAGCCGATCGCGGGCGGCGGCCGTCCCGGGAGTCCGAATCCGAGGGAGGGATGAGCCCATGCCCAAAAAAGCCCTGATCTTCGGCGTGACCGGCCAGGACGGAAGCTATCTGGCCGAAGTGCTCCTGGAGAGGGGCTACGAGGTGCACGGCATGGTGCGCCGCTCGGCCACGGGCAACACCAGGAACATCGACCATCTGATCGCCGACCCCGAGGTCTTCAACCGGAAATTCTTCCTCTGCCGCGGCGACCTGGCCGACCCGACCTCTCTCTACCGCCTGGTCGCCTCGATCGAGCCCCAGGAGATCTATAACGAAGCGGACCAGGATCATGTCGGCTGGAGCTACGACATGGTCGGCTTTTCCATGGACATCACCGCGGCGGCCGTGGGCAGGATTCTGGAGATCATCAAGCAACTCGACCCGAAGATCCGGTTTTTTCAGCCCTGCACCTCCAACATGTACGGCTTGACCGACACCGAAAAACAGGACGAAAACACGCCCTTCAACCCCCAGAGCCCGTATGCCTGCGCCAAGGTCATGGCCTACCATCTGACCCGCTACTACCGCCAGGCGTTCGGGATGCGGGCCTCGACGGCCATCCTGTACAACCATGAATCCCCGCGCCGGACCGAGGAGTACGTCACCCGCAAGATCACCAAGGCGGCGGCCAGGATCGCCCTGAAAAAACAGGACCGGCTCGTCCTGGGGGACCTGAGCGCCAGGATCGACTGGGGCTACGCCCGGGAGTACATGGCCGCGGCCAACGACATGCTGCAGCTCGACGGGGGCGACGATTTCGTCATCGGCACCGGCGAGGCCCACTCCATCGAAGAATTCGTCGCCGAGGCGTTCGCCGCCGTGGGCCTGGAGCCCGGGCGGTACGTCGTCTCGGACAAGAACCTGTTCCGGCCGACCAAGACCAGCGCTCTGGTCGCGGACATCGGCAAGGCCGGGCGCACGTTCGGCTTCGAGCCCCGGGTCACGTTCCGGCGTCTGGTCGGGCTGATGGTCGCGGCGGACCTGGAGAGGGAAAAAACGTCCGCTTAAGGAGCGTCGCCCAAGCCATGATTCCGGTCAACGAACCCCTGCTGGGGGCCAATACGGAAAAATACGTTCTGGACTGCCTGAACACGGGCTGGATCTCTTCCGCCGGAAGCTACATCCGGCGCTTCGAGGAATCCTTCGCCGCGTTCGTGGGAGTGAAACACGCCGTAACCACGACCTCGGGGACGACCGCCCTCCACCTGGCCCTGGCCGCCCTGGGGATCGGACCGGGAGACGAGGTCCTCGTCCCCGACCTGACCATGATCGCCGTGCCCTACGCCGTCCTGTACACGGGCGCCCGGCCTGTGCTCCTGGACGTCGACCCCGAGACCTTCAACCTCGACCCGGACAGGCTCCGGGAATTCATCCGCAACTGGTGCCGGTTCGACCCCGGAAGCAAGAAGCTGCTCCACAAGCGCACGGGGGGAGCGGTCCGGGCCGTCCTCCCCGTTCACCTCTACGGACACCCCTGCCGTATGGACGAGATCATGGACCTGGCCCGGGAGAACGGCCTGTTCGTCGTCGAGGACGCGGCCGAGGCCCACGGGGCTCAATACATCTCCGAACGCCTCCCCCGCCCCCTGCCCGCCGGCTCGATGGGCGACGCCGGCTGCTTCAGCTTCTACGCCAACAAGATCATCACCACCGGCGAGGGAGGCATGGTCGTCACCGACTCGGACGCCGTCGCCGAGCGCTGCCGGCGCCTCAAGGACCTGGCCCACTCTCCGGGACGGCGGTTCCTGCACACCGACCTGGCCTACAATTACCGCATGACCAACGTTCAGGCGGCCATCGGGCTGGCTCAAGTCGAGGAGGTCGAACGTTTCCTCTCCCTGAAGAGGAAGATGGCCGAAGCGTACCATCGGGGCCTGTCCGGGCTCGACGGCCTGACGCTTCCCCTGGAAAAACCCTGGGGCCGGAGCGTCTACTGGATGTACGCCGTGCTGGTGGAACAATCGTTCGGGCTGTCGCGGGAGGAGATGGCTTCCCGGCTGAAGGAGCGGGGCGTGGACACCAGGACATTCTTCGTTCCCGTCCATGAGCAGCCCGTATTTCAGAAGGATTTCCTGCCCGGAGGGGAGTCCTTCCCCGTGTCGATCGCTCTATCCCGAAAGGGATTCTATCTGCCCTCCGGCCTGGCTCTGACCCCGGAGCAGATCGACGAGGTCTGCCGGGCCGTCACGGACGTGCGGGACGGCCGCTGAGCCTTTAAACTTTTTCAGACCGGGGAGAGATCTTTCCGGATACGTTCATCAGCTCGTGGGCTCGGCGGTTGCGCTCTCAGAAATGATATCCGAACTTCAGGGCGCCCCAGAAAGGCCGCGTTTGGACGTCGACCGTTTCACACTGGTATGCGGCCAGCTCCACGGCTAGAGTGAAACCTCGGCGCGACATGTACTGGATGCCCGCCGGAAAATACAGGGACGGAGTTTG
>VGJG01000127.1 GCA_016867615.1 Candidatus Aminicenantota bacterium
CGGCGCCGGCGCCGCCCCGCCCGAAATTGCGATGAAGGTCGGCGGTCAGGCAGGCGAAGTCCACGAGGTTCCAGCCCGCCGGCCCGGCGCAGACCGTGGAGGAGCCCTTGATTTTCCCCGAGAGGTATCCGGTCACGGCCGAGACCGGACGCATGATGCGGCGGCCGGCGCGGGTCTCGAAGAGCTCGTCCTCGGCGTCCACGACCCGGACCGCGCCCTCGACGGCCTCGATGCGGACCGGGCGGTCGGCCCGGCCGTCGATGATGAGCTGATCCACCCCGGCGCGCTTGAGCATGTTGGGAAACAGCCCGCCGCAGCTGGAATGAGTCACGGTTCCGTAAAGGGGCTTGTGGCCGGAAACCCAGGGCGCGGGCTCGGGGGAGCGGGCCATCGTTCCGATGAACGAGCACGAGCCGCGGCCGGCCGTGGGGATGGCCGTGTCGTTCGGGGCCGCGGAGCCGAGGATGATCCTGTTCCGGGGGCTGAGCGGGTCCCTGAGGACGCCGCCTGCGGCCAGATGGTCGAAGAGCAGCCTGGCCTGAAGCCCGCGGCCGCCGACATAATCCCGGCACAGAGCAGAGTCGGCCGGCTCGATGCGGACCGAACGGTCGGAGAGGTTCACCCAGACCCAGCGGCCCGTGTAGCCGTTGCTTCTTTGTTTTGAATTCGTCATGATCGCTCCCGAACGTCCCGTTCCTTCATAACCAAGACGCCCCTCTTCCATCGGACATCCCGGAGGTCGGCCGACTCAACATTTTCCTGTCTTCATCATCCTCAGAGACGGGACGCTTCCTGAAAGGAGTCACACTGGAGGGGCAACCCGCTTCGCGTCTCCCCCTTCCAACGGTCGCATCCGCTCCCCGCCTCCTTTCGCGCCCGGATGAAGCCCCGCGCTGCGGCCAAGGGGGTACGCTCCCGCTTCGGCGTTTCGCTTCGCAGGGTTTTCTCCCCATGGGGCCTCGCGGGTTGTGCGCCCGAGAGGCACACTAGAGGGTCTTCAGCGCCTGGTCGAGGTCGGCGATGATGTCCGCCGGGTCCTCGGCGCCCACGCACAGACGGATGAGTTGGGGCGGGACGTCGGCCGCCCGGCGCGCCTCCTCGCCCTGCTGCAGGTGCGTGGACACGGCGGGGATGGTGGCCACGCTCTTCACCCGTCCCAGGTCCGTGGCGCGGAAGATGAGCTTGAAGGCGTCGAACACGCGCCGGGCGTTCTCCGGCGGGCCGTCGATGCGGAAGCTCATCAGGTGGCCGTAGCGGTTGACCTCGTTCCCTTTTCCGTCGTCCGAGTCCACGAGCTTCAGGTAGCGCTCGGCCAGCGCATGGAGGTGGTAGCTGGGCAGCCCGAGATAGTCCACCTGGTAGACCTTGGGATGTTTCTCCAGGAACTCGGCCACGGTCTGCGTGTTCCGGCTGAAGAGGTCCATCTTGGACCGGAGGGTGCGCAGGTCGTTAAGGGCCATGAGGGCGTTGAAGGGCGAGGCGGCCGGACCGTTGTCCCGGTAGGGGAGGAATTTGACGTATTCGGCGAAGCTCTCCTTGAAGAGGGGGCTGTCGTTCTTGACGCGGGTGACGACGGGCTTGCGGCTGATGAGCGCCCCGCCGATGGCCATCCCGCTCGAGGTGGCCGTCTTGCTCAGGGAGTGGACGACGATGTCCGCCCCGTGGGCGATGGGCCGGAGGAGCGCCGGCGTGGCGCAGGTGGCGTCGAAGATGAGCGGGATCTCATGGGCATGGGCCAGGTCGGCCAGGGCCTTGACGTCGCAGAAGGCCTGCTGGGGGTTGGAGGGCGCTTCGACGTACAGCAGGCGCGTCCCCTCGTCTATGGCCGCTTTCCATTCTTCGAGGTCGTGGGGATGGCGGACCCAGCGGACATCGATGCCTCGCTCCTGCTGTTTGCGCACGGAGAATTGCTGGAACGTGCCGCCGTAGACCTGGATCGAGGAGACGAGGTTGATCTTCGCCGGGCCGCCCTTCTGCTCGACGAGGAAAGGATCGACGGCCGAGGCGATGGCCGACATTCCCGAGGCCGTGACGACGCAGCTCGTGTCCGCGCCCGCGGCGTAGCCCTCCAGCAGGGCCAGCATCCACTCCAGGTAATAGGTCGTCGGGTTGGCGATGCGGGTGTAGCACCAGGTGGGGATGAGGTAGGACAGGGCCGCTTCGAGCTCGGCCGAATCGCGGTAGGCCTGGGAGGTGGCCATGTACAGGGGTTCGATGATCGAGCCCTGGTTGAGGTCGAGCGCCTCCTCCACGGTGTACAGGCCGTGGACGGCCAGGGTGTCGAACTTGTGCTTCTTCACGCGGGCCAGGATCTTCTCCCGGAGGGCGATCTGCTTTTTCGCCGCCTCGATGTATTTTTCGACGCCGGGTCCGTAGGATGTCTGTGACATGGTTCGTCCTCTCTAATCGATATTTTGACTGTTGTTTCCATAAAGTCGGCGTGAGGCCTGAAGCGGTGTTGTCGCCCGTTCGCCTCGGGCATCCCGGCGGTCTTCATACGTTTGATGGTCCGACGGGAGAGCAACCGGTCCATTCGAACTTGAAGGCGATGAGGCCAACCGGGCCGCGATATCGTCTCGGCGGGCGATGAAAGGGAGAGCTCCGTCCGCTCTCCTTTCGTTTCGAGTCGTGAGTCCGCGCTGTATCCCGCCCCCGGAAGCCGGGGGCCGGCGCATGGGCATGTCGGACGGGTCGTCGTTCATCGGCCGTGCCTGCGGTGGATGGCCAGCATGTCCGAGAGGATGGAAAAGCCCGTCTCGGTCTTGCCCGCTCCCGGGCCGGAGATCGTCACCTTTCCCATGAGGTCCGTGTCGAAGGTCAGGGCGTTGTGCGCGCCCATGATCCCGGCCAGGGGGTCGGAGAGCGGGATTTTTTGAGGGGCCACCCCGGCCTCTACCCCGGCCGGGCCGCGGCGGGTGAAGCCGATGAGCTTGTAGCGGAAGCCCTCTTTTTTTGCCTGGAGGACGTCGGCGCGGGCGATGCGGCTGATGCCCTCGGGCTTGAGGTCGGACGGCTTGAGCGAGGCGCCGAGGAGCACGTTGCTTAGAATGACGACCTTGGCCAGCGCGTCGAACCCCTCGACGTCGGCCGTGGGGTCGGCCTCGGCGTAGCCGAGCTTCTGGGCCAGCTTCAGGGCTTCGGCGTACTCCATGCCGTCTTCTTCCATCTTGGTCAGAATGAAGTTGGTCGTGCCGTTGAGGATGCCCCGGATTTCGCGGACCTCGTTGCCGGCCAGGCCGCACTCGAACAGGCCGAAGACCGGCGTTCCGCTCATGACCGTGCCCTCGATGCGGAAAGCCCGGTCGTTCTGCTCGGCGAGCTTCTTCAGGGCGTGGTAATGGAGCGCCGCCGGGCCTTTGTTCGAGGTCACGACGTGCTTGCCCGAGCGCAGGGCTTTTTCGATGTAGCCCGAAGCAGGCTCGCCGGTCTTGATGTCGGTGTAGGTCATCTCGGCGATGATGTCCGCCCCGCAGGTTTCGATCATTTCGAGCGGCAGGAGCGCGCCCGACTGCGGGTTCTTGCCGCCGGGATAAGCGTCGAGGGTCAGGCCTTTCTCCAGAACAGCTAGGATTTTCTTGAGGTCGATGCCCTCCGGGACGACGAGCGACCCCTTGAGCTTGTCGGTCACGGCCACGACGCGGGCCTCAAACCCGAGGCCTTCCTTTAGGGCCGGCCCCTTGGCCAGGAGGATTTCCATCAGCCCGCGGCCGACCGTGCCGCAGCCGATCATGCCGATCTTATATTCCATGGCGGACTCCTTCGACTGGGGATGAAAAGATCAAGGGATTTTGATCGGGAATGTCGTTGACTTCGTCGGGAAACATAGGGGCAAATCTAAGATAAAGGATACTCCGTGAGGTTGTCAATTGAATAAAAATGTGGTCCTCCTCAAGGAGACGTCATGCCGACTGTCAAAGATTGGGCGTGTGCCATCTCTTTAAGAATCTCGGACGAGTGGGATGGAAAAGATGAATGGCCCGAAGATGTCGAGTTGTTAAGGAAGACGCTTTATCGGCTATTGAGCAAGAACCCGAAAGAATGCCGCAGGCTGATTGGATCGGGAATCATTGAAGAAGATTATTTCGCCCCATTAACTTGAATGATTGTGCCTGCCCGGATTGCTGACTTGCTCATTTGGAAACTAAATCTAAAAAAAAGGGACGGCCGCGGTTGCGGCCGTCCCTGAAAATCCTTCCCGCGGGCGGGCCTCAGTCTTTTTCGGCCGTGCCCTTGATGAAGTTCTCCACCCATTCCGTCGTGGCGCTCTTGGGCCGCTCGATGGGGAAGCCCAGAGCCCGGCTCCAGATGAGCTGGGCCAGGACGCCCAGGGCGCGCGACACGCCGAAGAAGACGGTGTAGATGTCGTATTCCTTGACGCCGTAGTGCCACAGCAGGCAGCCGGAGTGCGCGTCGACGTTCGGCCAGGGGTTCTTGGCCTTGCCCTGCTTGAGCAGGATGTCGGGCGTGACCTCGAAGACCATGCTCACGACCTTGAAGATGTCGTCGTCGGGCATGTGCTTCAGGGCGAACTCGCGCTGGGCCGTGTAGCGGGGGTCGGTCTTGCGCAGGACGGCGTGTCCGTAGCCGGGCACGACCTTGCCGCCGGCCAGGGTGTCCCAGATGTGCTTGCTGAGCTGCTCCTTGGTCGGGACGCCGCCCAGGGTTTTCATCAGGTCCATGATCCAGCGCAGGACTTCCTGGTTGGCCAGTCCGTGGAGCGGGCCGGCCAGGCCGTTCATGGCCGCCGACAGGGAGTAGTAGGCGTCGGACAGGGCCGAGCCGACGAGGTGGCAGGTGTGGGCCGAGACGTTGCCGCCCTCATGGTCGCTGTGGATGACGAGATAGAGCCGCATGAGCTCCATGAAGGCCGGGTCCTTGACGCCCAGCATGTGGGCCAGGTTGCCGCCCCAGTCGAGCTTCGGGTCGGGCGCGATCTGCTTGTCGTTCTTGTAGGACCGGTTGTAGATGTACGCGGCGATGGCCGGCAGCTTGGCCAGGAGGTCCATCGTGTCCTCGTACATCGGGTCCCAGTAATCCTTCTTGTTGATGCCCTCGCGGTACTTCCGGGCGAAGACGGAATCCTTCTGGAGCTGGAGGATGGCCAGCGAGAACTGGGTCATGGGGTGCGTGTCCTTGGGGACGGCGTTCATCATGTCCAGCAGGTACTTGGGCAGCGCGCTGCGCTTGCGCCACTCCTCGGTGACTTCCTTGACGTCGGCGTCCGTGGGCAGGTCGCCGGTCAGGAGCAGGTAGAAGATGCCCTCGGGCAGGGGCTCGGAGCCGCCCGGAGCCTTGGGCAGCTTGGCCTGCAGCTCGGGGATCGAGAACCCGCGGAAGCGGATGCCCTCGAACTTGTCCAGGAGCGAGGTGTCCCAGATCATGCACAGGACGTCCCGGACTCCGCCGTAAGACTGGGAGATCGTGACATCCGACAGCTTCTTCTCCCCGTGCTCCTTGAGGATGCCCTTGACCCTCTCCTGCATCGGGGGGATTTTGGCCGCCAGTTTTTCCTTTAATGACGCCATGAGAGAAACCTCCTTAGTTGTGAAGTATATTTATATAAAAAAGAGAGAAAGACTTATTCCGGCCTGTTACCTTATATAATACAAAAACCGGCCTGTCAATCATTTCCGGACCCATTCCGGCGGAAAAATCCTTCTCCCCGTGTTGCTTGTATCCGCTTTGGAATCAGGGGGAATCCATTGATGGAACCCGGTGCGGCCTGTCCCGCGGCATGCCGGGCGGTCGAGGCCGGCCCCGGATCGGTTCCCTCAAAGGCCGGCGGCCCGTTCGGAGGAGGGCCGGGCTCGGATTGACAGGACCGGAACGATGCCCGTATGATGAGGACG
>VGJG01000128.1 GCA_016867615.1 Candidatus Aminicenantota bacterium
TGTCATAGCGCCGCCCGATCTCGGCCATGACTTCGGCTTCCCGGAGACCCAGGAGCCGGGCTTCGTAGGTCAGCGCGATCCCGCCCAGCGAGACGCGCTTCCGCCGGGCCAGGCGGACCATTTCTTCCGCGGACCGAAAAAGGGGGGGCCCCTTGCGGACAAAGAAGATCGGCCCGGCCCTCCGCGTCGTGCCGCCGGACTTCAGGGTCACCGCGCGCTTGCCGTCGAGGCGGACCGGACGTCCGTCGACTTCCGTCACCTCGACCATTCCGCCGCCGATCGACCGCGCGGTCGCACGCAGGGTCCGGCCGCTCCGTCCGACGAGGTCCATGGCCACTGTGTTCGGATGATCCGCCTTTTCGAGCGGAGCGATCTTGAACCGGATCCGCAGGCCCTGCCGCGGAGCCAGGATCAGGGCCCGGGCGAAGCGCTCGTCGGTGATCGGCCAGCCGAGGAGGGCGGCGGCGAGCGCCAGATCGACGCCCTGCTGACGATACGTCGCGGCGTAGGAGCCGGCCGGATCGAACGCGAACTCGGCCTCGACCGGCTCTTCGCCGAGCAGGTCCCGGACGAGACGGCCGATGTGATGGGACCCGGCGGTGTGGGAGCTCGAAGGCCCGCGCATGACCGGCCCGAGGACGTCGTTGAGGATGCTGATGAACTCCATGTCCGTCCTTCAGCCGAGGACCAGAACGGCCACGGCCAGGTCCTCGACGGCGTTCCCGACCGACTTGAAGACGGTCGTCTCTTCATCCGATCGGCGGCCGGGAGCCAGCCCGGCCAGGACCTCGCCGATCTCTGCCCGGATGTGGCCTTCGTCGATGAGCCCCTGGCGCAGGGGGATGAGGATGTCGCCGGCCTCCTCGAGCGCGGACCGACGTTCGTCGACAAAGAGGCTGGAGCGACGAATGGTCTCGCCCGGGATCTCGCGGATGTGCGGCTTGTAGGACCCGACGGCGTTGATGTGGACGCCCGGCTTGAGGTCTTCGTCCCGGAAGACCGGGACGGCCGAGGTCGTCACGGTCGCGACGATGTCGGCGTCGCGAAGGGCGGCGGCGGCCGCCGCCGGCTCGACCTCGAGCCCGAGCGCCCGGCCCATGTCCTCGGCGAAGGCGGCCGCGGCCCGCGGATCGGTGTCGACGACATAGGCCTTGCGGAGCGTCCGTACGGCCGCGACGGCCTCGAGCTGGGTCCTGCCCTGGACACCGGCGCCGAAGATCGCGGCGACTCGGGCGTCCGCTCGGGCCAGGGCGCCCGTGGCCGCCCCGGACGCTGCGCCTGTCCGCACGGCGGTGAGATGGCCCGCCTCTAGGACGGCCAGCGGCGTCCCGTTCTCGGCGTCCATGACGATTGTGACGGCCTGGGCGAGAGGCAGGCGCCGCCCCGGATTGCCTTCGCAGAGCGAGATGAGCTTGAGTCCGATCCGCTTCTGGCCCGGCAGGTAGGCGGGCATGACCAGGGCCGTCGTCCGGAAGCCCGCGATCTCGAGTCTCGTCCGCGGCGGCACGACCGCCCGGCCGGTCGAGAGTTCGACGAGGGCGGCCGACACGGCGCGGATGGCGTCGGGCATGGCCAGAGCTCTCCGGATCTCTTCCGTCGCGACGTACCGGATCGGCGGCACGGGGCTCATGGACGCCTCCCTCGCGGGCATTCTATCAGACATCGCCGGGAATGATAATGCCCGGCCGCGCGGCCAGGGACGCATTTGACTTGCGGTCCGGTGTCGCAGACTCTGCTCTTGGACGTGCCTCACCGCCAGGTTGTCTTCACCATCCCCAAGAGGCGGCGACTGTTCTTCAAGTACAAGAGGCGGCTGCTGGGTGAGAGGAGCGCCCGGACAACGTCCTCGCGGCGGCCGGAGCCTGCCGCTCGCGCCCGTCCGGCTCGCTTTCCGGCCCTCCCGGCCGTCCTTGACACCGCCCGAGAGTCTGTCTATGCTTGTCGGAAAGTGAGGAAGGAGATTTCAAGCCGAATCCGGTAAATTAAGAAAGGGGCTTTGAAAAATGCAGGAGATTCCCTGGATGGATATCATAGGGCTTTTTATTTTCCTGTCCGGATTTATCATCGGCTTGGGAGCGGTCACGGTCATCGACCTGCATGGATTTCTAGGACGGAAATCCCTTACTGGACCGAGGCGACCACTCGAACCCACAAAGTAACCAAGCCTCTCATCTGGATCGGTCTCCTGCTGGCCGTTGTCGGTGGTCTGATCACCTATCGGAAAACCGGATGGGCTGGAATCCCCTTCTACCAGTCTCTGATCGGTTTTGTATTGGTGATGAACGGACTTTTCCTGAGTTTTCGTGTCAGCCCCTTCTTAATAAAACGGGAGCAGAACGGCCGATCTCATGAATTGCTTCCTTCTTCCTGGCAGTTCAAAATCACCATCAGTTTTATCATTTCCTTTTTTGGCTGGTGGAGCGCGCTTTCAGGAGAGAATCCGCTCGGCCCACTCCGGGCTCAGCAGCTCCTTGCGGACAAACCCGGCCAGGACCTCGCGGGCCAAGATCTCCTCGAGCCGCGAGTCGTCGATCCGCGGGATCTTATGGAAGACGACCGGCCGGAAATATCCGTACTCCCGCTCGAAATCATGAAACATCACCCGGTAGAGCACTGTCCGCTCCGGATGCCGGGGACGATAGACTCCCGCCATGGCGGAAGACGTGTCCCCGGAAACGGGCCAACATCAGGGCCCAGGCCGGATCTGCTTGATAAGACTCTAAGAACCCGGTCAGGCCGCCAGTTTGGCGAGGTGGTCTTTCAGGAACTTCTCGATCATCCGAACCGTTTCTTCTTTGTAACGCGCCGGACTCTGAGCGATCCAGACCGTGAAATTGAAAAGCTCCTGATTGTCAACCTTGATCCACATCTTGTTCTTGTAGAGAAACACGAGCAGCGTGGTGACGGCAATTCTCTTGTTGCCGCTCTGGAAGGGATGGTTCTTGATAAGGAGATAGAAGAGCATGGCGGCTTTGGAAATGAGCGTCGGATAAAGCGATTTCTTCGTGAAGCTCTGAAAAGGTGTCGCCAGGCAGCTTTCGAGGATATTGGGAAACCGGGTTGAGAAATCGGGGATCGGTTCGTTAAAGGACAGCCATTCCCGGGTCAGGCGGAAAGCGGTGTATTCCACTTCTTTGACCGAAAGCGCTTTGGTCATTCGTCGGCCAGACGTCTCAGTGCTTCCCCGTACTCCAGGACCGTTTTCTTGACGGCTTTGTCGATTTCTTTCTTGGCGGTCTCTTTGAGCGTTTTTCCCAGGATGTCTTCGAGCCGTTCTTTAGGGATGGCATAGTTTCTTCCGATACGGGTGGCCCCGATCTCTCCCTTTTTAACCTTTCGATATACGGCGATCCTGGATATGCCCAGAAGCCGCGCCAATTGAGGAATGGTTATAAACTCTTTTTCTTTCATCGGCAGCTCCCTCCGCGGCCCCATTCTTATATGTTAATTATAACTGACTTTATTAACAATAGTTAATTGAACATAAATAAGTTAACATGTTATTTTTATAAGTCAAGCTGTTTCTGCTCCTCTTCAAAGAGATCCAGTCCATAGGCTTGGGCTGCTTGCATTACAGCCCCATTACCGGGACGGGCTGAACTCTCTTTTTTTTCTAAAAGGCCGTTATTCGGACCGTCCCCACAACTCATAATTACCGGGGGCTCCCCCCGCTGGCAGCCTAGAAACCGAAGCCGAATGTCGCTCCCAAGATGTACCAGTCGAAAAAATCCGAGAGCGGCGTGAGGAGGAACGCCTGAAGCTTGAAATTCGCGATCTTCAAGCCGGCGTTCAGCTTAACCAGCAAATTCCCCTCGATCGTGTCGCCGCTGCCGATGATCAGAGGAAGGTTCACGCCCGCTCCGAGGAAAAAGGGGCCCAGGTTGGCGTTGAGCAGGGCGCCCGGCAGGATGATGATCGGGTTGAGCGAGAAGCCGTAAATGATCATGTCGCATTCCGGGCTCAAGCTCAGGGCGCCAAAATTGATGTCGAGATTGGCGCCTAACAAGCCTGACAGAACGGTCTCGGTATAGTTGTCGAACAGGATGCCGCCCCGGACGTAGAAGTTCAACGGGCCGGCGGCCTCGCTCCTGGGCGCGGCTAGGGCGAACAACGAAACGGCCAGGAACAGCGCGAGACAGGATTTCTTCATGGCAACCTCCTCTGATGGGTGCAATTATGTCGGTATTGACCCTCATGGTCAATACCCGCACATCACCAGGAAAAGGCAGGTCGATAAGCCGTTTAATTTTTTGGGGTACTTCTGATATTTCAACGCTTGGCCCTCTGATGTACCTCTTCGACACCGACGTGCTCAGCTCGCTCGCCAAGAAGCACCGGCCCGAGGGGCTGCTGGCGCGGCTGGCCGCTATCCCCCGCGCGGCCCAATTCATCACCGCCGTCAATATCGCCGAGATCTTCTACGGGATCTTCAAGCTGGAGAACGAGAGCGGCGCAGGCGCCTCCCGCGACCTCTTAGAGTTCTTCGTGAAGCAGGTCTTCCCTCGCCTCACGGTCCTGCCCTTCGAATATGAGGACGCCCGGGCATACGGCCGGCTCAAGGCCGCGCTCGAGCGCAAGGGCCGCCCCCGCTTCGAACCGGACCTGCAGATCGCCGCCATCGCCCGGAGACACCGCCTGACCCTCGTCACGGCCAATAGCAGACATTTTCAGGGGATACCGGGCCTGCGCCTCGAGAACCGGCTCGTCCGATGAATTCGGGAACGTCCCCTCAACCGTAAAGCCAACCTGCTTATCGTTATTTCTTCTTCGCTTTCTTGACCCGCTCCAAATATTTGGCGTCGAGCAAATCTCTGTCGCGGCCGACGGCCTTCTTGTTTTTTATCAAATCCTCGAGCGAGATAAAATAGACGTCGATATCGCCGTATTTCGCCCTGACCCTGTTTTTCCAGGCTAAGCTGAATTTGATCCCGGCGCAGGACGTGATGATGTCGATCCGCACAGGCGCGAATCCGAGTTGAACGATCAGATCGCGCCGAAGAAATTCGGCCGGTTCGACCCCCGGTTTCATCCCCCAGAACTCGGTGAAGGCGGCGACCAATCGATGCCCGTTCTCTGCGGATGCCTCAACCAGGATGTCGATATCCTTCGTGTAGCGCGGCTCGGCGTAAAAAGAGTAGGCATACCCCCCGACGATCAAATATTTAACTTTTTTTTCGCCGAGCAATTTTAAGAAATCTTTGTAATCCTTTTCTGTTCTCATGTTTTAGTTCATAGACCATTTCTCGCAATACCTGAAGGGTGTCCAGTTTCTCGTCCGGAGATGTCCTCAGCCAAGCGTCGAAGTCGCGCTTTTCCGCCTCGCGGAGGCGGATCACTCTAATCCCTTTTTTCATTGGATTTAGAATATCAAAACGACGGTCCTTTGACAACGGGAGCAAATCCCTTAAATATCCGGCCTGAGCTCTGAAGCCGGATCTCCTTGAAAAACCGCAAATAACTCGGATCGCGCCTCACTCGAAGTCTCTCACGGCGTTGAGGAGGGCCTGCTCCACGGCCCGTTCCTGCAGGGAATGTCCGGAGGCCTCGGCGATGACCAGCCTGGAGAGGGGCAGCATGCGGTGGAGCGTGTAAGCGGTGACCGGCGGGCAGATCATGTCGTAGCGTCCGTTAACGAAGACGGCGGGGATGTCCTTCAGCCTCCCCGCGTTCCGGAGGAGTTGCCCTTCCTCAAAAAAGCAACGGTTGGCCATGTAATGGTTCTCGATCAGGGCCAGGGACCGGATCGTATCGGCTAGGGCCGGCGCGTCGAGGGTCCTCTGGATCTCGGAGTCCCGCGTCTGGAGTTCGGCGATTTTGAACTCGAAC
>VGJG01000129.1 GCA_016867615.1 Candidatus Aminicenantota bacterium
CCTGGCTTGAGGTAGCGGTTCCGGTATTCGGGGCCGCCGGACTTGATGGCCACGCCCTCGAACTTCTCGGACATCTCGGCCTCGAGCTCGGCGACGAGGGCCAGGACGCCCTCCAGGTCTCCGGGCTCATAATCGCGGATCACCAAGTCTTCCATTTTAATGCGGGACACAATACCTATTACCCTATTTTCCCGCTTCGTGTCCAGCCGTCCGGCCTCCGGGAGCGCCGCGTCTCCCGGAGGCCGGGGCTGAGGTTAGAGGAGGGCTCTATCCCCGGGACGAGGGCAAAGGAGGCGGGGGGGGCTGGGGAGGATCGGGAGGCTGGGGAGCATCGGGCTTTTTCGGCGGGTCGGGGTCCTTTTTATCTTTTGACAGGGCGAACCGGATGGTTACGGTGAAGATGGCATCCCGGGGCTTGCCTTCTAGGACCATGGGTTCGTATTTCCACCCCTTAACGGCTTCAATCGCAGCGGCGTTGAATATTTCGCCAGAGCTCTTGAGGACCATGACGTCGGACACATTCCCCTGGGTATCAATCCTGGCGTTGATGACGACCATGCCCTCGAGGTTCTTTTCCTTGGCCTCGGGAGGATACACGGGGGCGACCTTTTTCACCAGCCGGGGCGGCTTGATATCCTTGGAGGCTTTGACCGCGCCCTTTTCGAATTGTTCGAGTTTTTTCTGAATGTCGTCCGGTCGGGGCGGAGGCGGCGGCGGGGGCGGAGCGGGGATCATGTCCGCCGGCCCGCTGACGTGGAACGAACAGAAATAGGGCTTTCCGCCCCGGTCCTCGAAGCCCAGCACGGCCGTGTGGCCGCCGACGAGAAGCATCTCCGTGGTCAGGATGTTCTGCGGCTTTTCCTTGACGATCTCGTTGAAGACGACGAGGAAGCGCATGCTGGGTTTTGTCTCGATCATCCGGACGTTCACCTGGAAGGCGCTGCCGTTGAGACGGAAGAAATGGCGGGCCGTGTCGGCCGGCCGGTCGGGCGTCTCCCCGCCCAGGGTCATGACCGCTTCGGTCAAGAGCGTGACATCCTTGAGGTTGAACACCCTCTTGATCTGGGCGGTCTCCTTGCTCAGGTCGGACTCGGTGTGAAGATTGGCGGTGATGGTCGGCTGCATGTAGGAAGAGGTGACGAAGCTGGGAGGCGTCAGGGCGGCCTCCCGGCTGCCTTCATAAGCGCGCAGCTTGAGGTCCAGGCGCGCGCCGGCTTGGAGGGGGAGCGTCGTCAGGAGCGCCGCCAGAATGACCGGCGCCCATGGTGTGGGAGTTCTCATGGTCCTTCTCCTTGGTTTGTTTTTTCCACCCAGACGAAGGTCGTGCCTTCTTCCCGGGTCTGAAAGATATAAGCCTGCGCAGGCTGGTCATAGATCAGGGAGGATTCGATGATCAGTTTGATGTCCGAAACGGAAGCGGGGACGCGTCCGTTCCCCTGGTCCCACTTCAGAAGCAGGACGCCGGCGGCGGCCAAGAGACCGGCGGCCGCCGCGGAAACGGCCAGCCAGCGCCGGCGGAAGGCGGGGCGTTCCGTCCGCGCGGCTCCGGCGCGGCGGAGCTCTCCCTGGACCCGGGGCCAGAGATCGCTCCGGCCCTCGAAGTCCTCCCCGGACCAGGTCACGGAGCGCGCTTCCTCGATTCCGGCCAAGCCCTCGCGGCACGGGGAACAGCGGCGGATGTGGCGCTCGAGAAGCGCGTCGCGCCAGAACCGGACGGGGACGAGAGGGATGAGAAGGTCGCCGATCCGACAGTCAGGCATGTTTCTCCTCGTTCAAGGCCGCTTTGAGCTTTTTTCGAGCGCGGTGAAGATAGACGCTGGCCGTCGGCCGCGAGCATCCGAGGACGGCGGCCATTTCATTCGCCGAACACTCCTCGTTCGCCCAGAGATGGAGACACAATCTTTCCTGCGGACTCAGCCGCGCCAGGACCGAGGGGCCGAGATCGAGGGCGAGCGGGGCGCCGGGATCGCGAACGACCGTCGCGACCGCATCCTCCTTCAGGGCCTTCTCCATAAGGGCTCTCCGGCGCCTCCTCCCGCGGAGCGCGTCCCGGCAGACGTTGGCCAGGATGGCGAAAAACCAGTTTTTGAAGCTCCTCCCGCTGTCGAAGCGGCCGAGGTTCCGGTAGGTACGCAGAAAGGCCTCCTGGCAGGCGTCCTCGGCGTCCTGAAGGTCCATGAGCATGTTCATGCTGAGGGCCATCGCCTGTGCGCCGTATTTCTCCATGATCTCCCTGTAGAATTCGACCCTGCCCTCCAGACAGCCCTGGACCAACTCTCGGTCTTCCATCAGGTCGTCATTCTATAATACGCCCTGAAGACTGAATATCTTTACAGCTGAAGAACGAATAATGGGGGACACAATACCTATTTCCCTATCTCGAAATAGGGTGAATAGGTATTGTGTCCCCGATTTTCAACCCGATTTTCACAGCTGGAAGCAGTAGGAAAACTTGATGAGGAAGACGTTGTCGGGGTGGATGTCGAACAGGTTGCCCGCGTCGCGGCCGAAGGAAAAGTCGCCCGCGTCGTCGAAGCCCGTCCGGCCCTGGGACCAGACGAGGTAGAGCGTCGAGCCGGGGATGTATTCCCAGCGGATGACGAGGTTGGAGCGGAACTGGACGAAGTTGAAGTCCGGCCGGCCGAACCCGTAGGCCAAGCCGCTCGCTTCCTCGGCCGCGGCGTAACAGCCCCCGTCCTCGTCCCAGGCGAGCTCGCCCGGGCCGAAGAGCCGGTAGCGGTTGTCCCAGTCGCGCGAGCGCGGGTCGGTGATGTGTTTGAAGCGGTCGTACTTCCCCGCCGAGATGAAGGGCATGCCGTAGAACTGGATGGACAGATCGGGCGTCAGGCTGTAGTTCAGCCGCACCGTCAGCCGGGCGGTCTTCTGGTCGAGGGCGCCGAAGACATAGCGGTTCCCGGCGGACGTCGCGCAGGCGGCGATGTACTGGAGCTCGCTCCGGTACAGGCCGACTCCCGGGCTGAGGGTCAGCTGGAAGGCGCGCGACGGCTGGACGGTGACGCCGGCGCTGATGTTCCTGGAGCTCATCTCGCCGTGCTCCCTCATGGATCCCGAGCCGTTCAATGAGAACCGGACGGGCTTGCGCGAGTCGGTCATCATGTTGCCCCAGAAATTCCATCCGCCGGGGACGCGCAGGGCCGGCCCGCCGCGGAGCGCGCTCGTGGACAGGGCCTCGCCCTGCCGGCCGATGCCGAACCCGCCGTTCCAGAAATTCTTGAACGACGCCCAGGCGTTGACGTTGCCGCCGTCGAAGATGTTCGCCCCGCTGAAGTCCCAGCCCCGCCACTGGTTGAAGTTGACGTTGGCGTTGCGGAAGACCGAGAAGGGCTTGGTGAACCTCAGCCCGACCCAGGCGAACTGCATGATCTTGTCCGCCTGGCGGAGGAAGCCCATGTCGTTGAGCTCGAACCCGGGCGAACGCCAGGTGGCGCCGAAGGAAAAGTTCAGCATGCTGCCGCCCGTTTTACTGAAGCTCAAGCCTCCGCCGTGGCCGGCGAGCGAGGTCCGCTCCGGGTCGTATTCGATGTGCGTCGCGTCGGGGCGCTGGTAATAGTGGATCGAGGATTGCTGTGTCCGCTGGAGCGCGCCGGGCGAGCCCTCCACCCGACTGAAGGCCATGTTGAAGGCCAGGATGTAGTTCCGGTCACGCCAGCGGTGGGTGAGGTCGAAGCCGCCGGTATAGGCCGAGTCGTGCAGGAAGGCGAGGTGCGCGGCGCGGCGCGGGTCGCGGTTCGTCGCGGTCAGCATGCCGCCCAGCGTCGTCGCGCCGCCGCGGAAGTCCTGCTGGAGGCGGAAGCCGAAGTAGCCCGTCCAGGGCTCGACCGACTGCCCGGACTCGAGGCCGTCGGAGAAGAGCGTGGCCGTCTCCGCGGCCGTGATGCTCTCCATGACGCCGATCGACAGGCCGCTGCGCGTCTTGCCCGTCAGCTTGAAGGCGGCCAGGATGGACGTCGTCTCGGGCCGGTCGACGAAGGCGGCGGCGTCGGGATAATATTGCGGCGCCCGGCCCACGCGGCGCGAGTAGAACAGGTTGTCCATGGAGAAGTCGCCGTCCCCGCCCGTAAGCTGGAAATGGAAGAGGTTGCGCCCCTCGATGAAGAACGGCCGCTTCTCGGTGAAGTAGGTCTCGAAGGCCGTCAGGTTGACCTCCGAGGGATCGGCCTCGACCTGGCCGAAGTCGGGGTTGAGGGTGAAGGTCATCGTCAGGTCGGAGGTGACGCCCACCTTGCCGTCCAGGCCGCCGAAGAGCGACCGGCGGCTGCCCGTAGCAAAAGGGTTGCCCGGTTCGGCGCGGAAGAGGCGCTGGCTGGCCACGGCGTAGGGCAGGAGCTCGATCTGGCGGGGGGGGTTGAGGCCGCGCAGGCCGTCGAGCCGGCCGAAGTTGGTCACCCAGCCCGAGGCGTTGCGCGGAATGAACTGCCACAGGGAGGCCTCGGCCTTGCGGAACAGGCTGCGCATCACCTGGAGGCCCCAGACGTGCTCGTCCTTGCGGCCGAAGCGGACCTGGGAGAACGGGATCCTCATCTCCGCCGTCCAGCCCTCGCCGTCCAGGGACGTCTTCACGTCCCAGATGGGATCCCAGCTCGTGTCGGGGCCGTTGGAATTCAGGGAGTCCCGGTAGATGCCGTCTCCCTTGACGCCCGCGGCGTTCACCGAGAAGGCGAACCCGGTGAGGCTGTCGGACAGGCTGTCGAGCGTGACCTCGATGAGGTCGCCCTGGAGGGTGTCGCGCCGGGCCACGCGCCGCTCGATCGAGGCGGCCTGCGAGTCCCAGCAGCGGACGGCGACGTAAAGGTACGATTCGTCGTAGAGGACCTTGAACTCGGTCTTCTCCGAGGGCGCGGCGCGCTCCTCGGGAGCGAACTGCACGAACCCGCCCTCCCAGCCGACCTTGTCCCAGACGGGGTCATCGATGCGGCCGTCGATGACGGGGGGGTGGGGGTTGACGTGGGAGGTGGAGTAAACCTTCCGGGCCTCGTCCTGGGAAGAGGAGGCGCTCGTTTTCGCCGCGGGAGCGGCGGCAGCGGCCGACATGCAAAAAATTGTATAAACCATCATCATCAGAACAGCAGCGCCTATTCTTTTACAGTTCATGGTGTTCCTCACTCCGGTGTTCATCTCCGTTCTCGTTTTCACTTCTATGCCTAAATACCACCGGAACCGGAAAAAGGTTTACTCCGCCCGTTTTCTGCACCGCGCCCTGAAGCCCGAGAATGCGCGCCCTCTCATCCGTATTCCCACGAATACATTTCCTTAGCGGAAAGTGGAGACGCGGCCCCGTCTTTCTTATAAAATGAATGCGGGAAGCGAAGCATGAAAGAAATTCCCGTGCTGTTCGAAAACGAAGACATCCTGGCCCTGGACAAGCCCGAGGGGCTGGTGTCCAACGCCCGGCAGGGCGCCGGGGGCGTCGTGCCGGACGCGCGGGGCGGGCGGTCCGGACGGCTGTTCGTCGTCCACCGCCTGGACAAGGAAGTGAGCGGCGTGCTCGTCCTGGCCAAGACCGCCGCGGCGCACGGGTTTTTGAACGACGCCTTCAGCCGGGGGGAGGTGCGCAAGACCTACCTGGCCATGATCCCGGGCGCCGTCGCCTGGGAGACGGTCATCGTCGATAAGCCCCTCCGGGAATTCGGCTCGGGCCGGATGGGCGTGGACGAGGCCCGGGGCAAGCCGTCTCGCACGGAGTTCGAGGTCGCGGAGCGGCTCGAAGCGGCGACGCTCCTCCGGGTGCGGCCGCTCACGGGCCGCCGCCACCAGATCCGCGTTCACCTCTACAGCCTCGGCC
>VGJG01000130.1 GCA_016867615.1 Candidatus Aminicenantota bacterium
CCTCGAGGCCGCGAAGCGGGGGCTGTTGACCGACTTCTCCGAGGCGGGGTGTTTGATCCTCAACCCCGGCTGCGGGCCGTGCCTGGGGGCCCACCAGGGTCTCATGGCCGCCGGAGAGGTCACGGTCAGCACGGCCAACCGCAATTTCCGGGGCCGGATGGGGAGCCGCGACTCCGAGATTTACCTCGCCTCGCCGGCCACGGTCGCGGCCTCCGCCCTGGCCGGCGCGATCACCGACCCGAGAAAGGCGCTTCCATGAAAGGCAAGGTCTGGAAATACGGGGACAACGTCAACACCGACGTCCTCTTCGCCGGCAAGTACACCTACGCCCTCATGCCGCCCGAGGAGATGGCCAAGCACGCCCTCGAGAATCTCGACCCGGAGTTCGCCAGGAAGGTGAAGCCCGGGGACGTCATCGTCGCCGGGAAGAATTTCGGCTGCGGGTCGTCGCGCGAGCAGGCGGCCGCCTGCCTGAGATACGCCGGGATTCAGGCCGTCGTGGCCCGCTCCTTCGCCCGCATTTACTACCGGAACGCCATCAACCTCGGCCTGCCGGTCCTGCAGTCGCCCGAGGCCGCGGACGCCTTGAAGGCGGGCGACGAGGTCGAGGTCGATTTCACCGCGGGGACGATCCGCGCCGCCGACGGCCGGGAATTCGCCTTCCCGCCTTTCCCGGAATCCGTCCTGGGCATCATCGAGGCCGGCGGCCTGATCGAGTACACAAAGAAAAAGCTTTAAGACGGGGTCGCGTCTACACTTTCCACTTTTTCGAGCAGGGCGTAAGGCCCGCCTCCAGAGCGCGATGAGCAATCGGCCCTCTTCCATTTGGTGTGGGTCAGCCGGCTGACCTCTCCGTGAAATCGACTCCCAGAGAATGGAGGAAAGCCTCTTGTCTATTGTGTCGGGCGGAAACGGCCGGGCCGGACGTTTCTCAGGTGGAAGGCGCAGACGCGAGCACGAGGCGATAGAGGGCGTGCCTGGAGTTCCGAAAAACGAGTTCGAGTCCGAGCCGGCCTCCGGCCTCCTCGGAGCCGCCCGCGGTCCGGCGCGCGGGAATCGCGGGGTCGACCGAGAGTTCAGAAACGGCCGTTGAGCCCCAGGCTGAAAATCCCCCTGTATCCCAGGCCCAGCTCGCCGAAGAAGCCCAACGTTTTGCCCACCCTGAATCCTATGAAGTTGACGTGGAAAGTGAACCGCGTGCTTGAAGTCTTGTCCGTCCGGTTGTCGTCGGTGGTGGTGTAGCGTCCTTCCTTGAAGTTCGCTCCGGCGCCGAGTCCGGAATACAGCTGGAACGACCGGGAGGTGATCCAACGGAAGCAGATTTCGGCGGCCCCGATGGTGCTCGTTTCCTTGAACGCGCCCTTTTTTGTGTCCGTAAAATAAAGGTCTCCTCCCGAGTTGAAGGTTCCGAGAGCGAGACCGAAGGCGATGCGCCCGGGGGGAGCGTAGCGATACGTAAGAAACGGAGCGCCGCTGAAATGATCGTATTGCTTGGTGTAGGTCCCGAGGGTGATGACGGCGGTCAGGATGTCCGTCCAGACGTCGACCATCTGGTCGAGAGTGATGATGCCGTAGGAGAGCGATACTTCGTGACGCGAAGCTTGGGCCGTCCCGGGCAGAGCCGTCGAAAAAACGACGGCGGCGATGACGGCCGCGGGTTTGATGAACCGGCGAGTAATCATGGGGACGGGCGCTCCTTTTTGATGAATTCCGCTTGCGCGGCGCGGAAAAGCGTTTCTGGGTATAAGGAATAATAATGAAGCTTTCGTATTCAGTCAATGGAGTCTTTCGCTCCGATGAAGACGAACCCCGCCTATCGGCAACTTCAGGCAACCGGCCCCGTGCGCAGGCAGGGCGGGAATGTCGGAGGAAATCGGAGTTCCCGGGACATGGTCACGAATTTCGTCGCCGGCCTCTCGATTATGCGGCCCGGCTCCCTTATTGACCTTGAGGGGGACTCAAGATATAGTCCTCCACCGTGCGGAAACGAGGGGATGTCTATCGGCGGCTGGCCCGGCATCTGAACGACCTTCCCGCCGGCTTTCCGCCGGCGCCGTCCGGGGTCGAGCTCCGCATCCTGAAGGAGCTGTTCACCCAGGACGAAGCGGAGCTGGCCGGCCGTCTTTCCCTGCTGCCCGAGAGGCCGGAGTCGATCGCGCGCCGGGCGGGGCTGCCCGCGGACGAGGCCGCCCGAAGGCTCGAGAGCATGGCCGCCCGGGGGCTCGTGTACCGCCACGGGCGGGGGAAGAGGGGTCTCCGCTACAGCGCCAACCAGTTCGTCATCGGCATCTGGGAGTTTCAGGTCAATGCCCTCCGGCCGGAGCTCATCCGGGACATGGAAGAGTATTTGCCGACGCTGATGACCGACGGCCCCTGGAAGAAGACCCCTCAGCTGAGGACCGTGCCGGTCATGGAGAGCCTGCCCGTGCGGCATGAGATCCTGGCGCACGAGAAAGCCGAGGAGATGCTGCGCGGCCAGGACCGCTTCCTCGTGGCCCCCTGCATCTGCCGACGGGAACGGACGATGATGGGCCAGGGTTGCGGCAAGCCCGAGGAAGCCTGCCTCATCATGGGCCGGGCCGTGGAGTACTACGAAAAAAACGGCATGGGCAGAATCATCGACCGGGAGGAAGCCCTGGCCATTCTGAAGACGGCGGGCGAGACCGGACTCGTCCTCCAGCCGTCGAACGCCAGAAAGATCTCTAACATCTGCATGTGTTGCGGCTGCTGCTGCGGCGTCTTGCGGACGATCAAGTCCCATCCCCGGCCGGCGGAGTTCGTCTCCTCGCCCTTCCGCGCCTCTCTTCGCGCGGACACCTGCTCGGACTGCGGGACGTGCCTGGAGCGGTGCCCCATGGGGGCGCCGGAGAGACGAAACGGGCAGGGGATTGAACTCGATCCCCTGCGCTGCATCGGCTGCGGGCTGTGCGTCCTGACCTGCCCGGCCGGCAGCCTGAGCCTCGTCCGCAAGCCCGCCGCCGAGCAGCGGGATGTGCCGTTGACACTCCGAAAGACTTACATCGACATGGCCCGCCGCCGCGGGGGGCGTGCTTTCCTCAAGCTCCTCGGCATCTGGCTCCGGTCCATGCTCCGGCTCTAGCGGGAATGAGATGGTCGCCGCCGGCCGGGCGTCTTTTTTTTGCCGCAGGACCCGTGAGCCAGGCCAGGCGGCCCGTCATGAGAAACCCGGACGGGGCGGGTCCGGCGGGCTATTCAGTCAAGGGCGGCATGACAAGCGTCGGGGGACAGCCGGGCCGGGAGTGTTGATTTTTGGGAGGATTGGGATTATGATTCAGTTCAAGCGCGGGGGCGCATGATTTCCCGTCCGGAAAGAGGAGTCAACATGATATCCAAAAAAGGCCTTTGTTTGGCGGTCGCTTTTATCTTCGCGGGCTTCGGTCCGCTCCTGGCCCAGACGGACGCCGAGGGCTGCAAGGACCATCCGCTCTTCACCCGGATGCCGAATTACTATATCTATGACTGCCAGGCGACCGACTTCGACAGCCATGAATTCTACCTGGATGATGAGGGAAACCTCACAACGGTCGAGGGAGCCAAAACTAATATCAACTATTCTCTCGTGGAGGGAAAGCCCTTTCCCTCGGCTCTCCAGATCCTGAGAAATTTTATCAACGCCGCCCAGAAGATAGGCGGCAAGCTCATCTATCAGGACCGCTGGAACGCTTACATCAAAATCGCGCGCGAGGGCAATGAATTCTGGGTCGATGTCAGGGCCTATGACGACGGAGCCGGATACAGCCTGACGATCATCGAGAAGAAGGCCATGGTCCAAGAGGTGACGGCCAACGACATCCTGGACGCCCTGAATTCCCAGGGGTTCATCGCCCTGGACATCCGCTTCGACACCGGCAAGGCGACGATCAAGGAGGAGTCGAAGCCCATCATCGAACAGATCGCGGCCGCTCTCCGGGTTGCCGCGGGCCTGAAGGTCGGCGTCGAGGGCCACACGGACAACACAGGCACGCCCGAGGGCAACAAGACGCTCTCCATGAAGAGGGCCGAGGCCGTCGTCGCGGCGCTCGTCCAGGCCGGCATCGCCGCCGGCCGCCTGAGCGCCGTGGGCTGGGGCCAGGAGAAGCCCGTGGCCGACAACCGCACCGAGGACGGCCGGGCCAAGAACCGCCGCGTCGAGGTTGTGAAAAAATAAGGTTCTCTTCCATCGCCTGCCGGCTGACGCGCTTGAGAGGGCGGCCTGCTCAAGCACCCGGATGAGAATTCGATTGTGAATTGACATTATATTTCATAATTAGTACATTATTGTCATAATTATGAAAAACAGCGCCAATTTATTGGAGTTGCTGAAATCCTTGCCGCATTTCAGCAAAATGACCGTCATTCAGCTTGGCGCTCAGCTCCTTCTAAAGAACTCCTCGGTGGATACCTACATCAGCCGCTATTTGAGGCGCAGGGATATTATTCAGCTGAAAAAAGGCCTGTATGTTGCCTCGGATTATTATTCAAGCAACAAGGGAGATGTTTCATATTTATACTATCTTGCGAATATTTTACGGACGCCGTCCTACGTCAGCTCCTGGGCGGCGCTTCAGTATTATCATTTGGCGACGGAATCGATCAACGTCATCACCTCGGTAACGCCGAAGGTGACTCGCGTTTATATGACCAAGGTCGGGACATTTTCTTACCAGTCCATCAACAAAGGCTTGTTTGCCGACTTCTCCCTCATGAGAGGAACGCCCGATTCGCCGGCCGGCAAGCATGATTTCCATATTGCGACGCCGCCCAAGGCGCTCTTTGACATGCTCTATTTTAAAACGCGTCAGTTTCGAGGCGTTCGCCCTAAAGACATCGAAGCGCTCATCGATGAATTGCGCATAGATATCGGGGAAATGAACAGGAAGGATCGGACGGCCTTTCATTCCATGATCAGGAGATATTTCAATCATGAGTGAACGGATCCTCTCTGTTTTAAGAAGAAGGCTTGAAGAACTTGGCGGACGCAGCGGAATGGCGTCTGAAACGAAGCGGAATGTCCTTAAAGAAGAGCTTCAGCATTACGTGTTGAATTTCATCTATCATCATCCGGAATACGCCGGTTGGATCATGTACGGCGGCTCTGCGCTGCGCATGATTCACGGCCTGGGCCGCATGTCCGTCGATTTGGATTTTGAGATACCCCGCAAGATCACGGACGGATTCTTGGAGACTTTGAAGAAAGAGATTGGGCGTCATTTCACGAACGCTTATGGCGCCGCCTCCGATTTTCTCGCGGTCAAAACAACGAAAGAAAGAGGGGTGCTGTTAAAATTCAACATCGGCAGAGAACTCAACCTCGGTCATCCCTCGAATCAGGTTCATGTTAAAGTCGACCTCAATTCATTTGCGGCACCCGGGACAGTCGCTGAGCGACGGCCGATCAATCACGGCCAACTGTCGTTCGTTATCAACACGTACAGAATGTCGACGTTGATGGCGAGCAAAATCGCGGCGATATTTCTGCGTGGGACTCGCGAAGTCGGCAAAGAAATGTTCGAGGAAAAGGGACGCGATATCTATGACCTTCTCTGGTATATGAACAAGAAAGCCGTACCTGATCTTGCTTACCTGGCGGCAAAAGGCGTCGATATCAGAGATTTGAGGGATCTCTTCGACAAAATGACGGTTCGAATGAATCAGGTCAATGACAACAACCTGAGGCAGGATCTGATGCCTCTGTTCGTCGACAATGACTACATCGGAAATTGGCTGAAAAACTGGAGGGAAAGTTATATGCGGCTTCTCGAAAAATACGAAATCAATACGATCGCTGAATTGGAGAGC
>VGJG01000131.1 GCA_016867615.1 Candidatus Aminicenantota bacterium
TGGACGCCGCCCAGGAGCTGGCCCGGAGACTGCGCCAGTCGGAATCCGTCCTGCGCTACCTGACCGTCAGGAAAGAGGACGCCCCGAACGTCCGCAGCAAGCGCAAGGCCCGCAATCAGGCGCGGCGCGAGGAGGCGCGGGCCGCGGCCGCCCAGGCCGCCGCCGAGAGCGCCCCGGTCCCGGAGTCCGAGACCGCCGACGCGGGAGAGAGCCGTGAGTAGGCCCCCCAAGCCCGCGGGGAGAGAGGACGACCGGCGCGAGCGCGGCGGTTCGGAGCGGGGAGAGAAGGGCGGCTACCGGAAGTTCTTCTCCTCCAAGCGCAAGTTCTGCCGCTTCTGCCAGAGGAACATCAAGGACATCGACTACAAGAACGCCGACATCCTGCGCAAGTACGTGCCCGACCGGGGGAGGATTTCGCCCCGCCGCGTGACCGGGACCTGCGCCTTCCACCAGAGGAAGCTGGCCCAGGCCATCAAGCGGGCCCGCCTCATGGCCCTGCTGTTCTACGTCGAGGAATGAGTCCCTGACCGGGGAGAGAGAGAATGAAAGTCATCCTCAAGATCGACGTGGAAAACCTGGGACGCAAGGGCGACATCGTCAACGTCTCGGCCGGCTACGGGCGGAACTATCTCCTGCCCCGGAAGCTGGCCCTGGAAGTCACGCCCACAAACACGAAGATGATCGACATCGAGCGGCGGGCGCTGGGGAAGCGCCAGGAGAAGGAGCGCCAGTCCCTCCAGGACCTCATCGGGAAGCTCGGCGCCGTGACCCTCACCTTCCGCCGCAAGACGGGGGAGAAGGACCACATCTTCGGCTCGGTCAGCGCCGGGGACATCAAAGAGGCGCTTGCCGGGCTGGGTTTCGAGATGGACAAGAAGAAGATCGTGCTGGAGGAACCCCTCCGCCGGCTGGGGAACTACACCGTGCCGGTCAGGGTCTTCCAGGACGAAAAGGCGGAGATCAAGGTCGAAGTCGCGGCCCTGGAAGAGGGACAGGCAGAGGAGGCCTGAGCGGCGGCCGTTCCGCGGACGGGAAACCGCGGTCGGACGAACGCCGGCTCGGGCCGTGGGGGAAGGTATGGACGTTGACCTGACGTATTTGAAGAAGACGCCGCCTCACAGCCTTGAGGCGGAGCGGGCCGTCCTGGGTGGCATCCTGGTCAACGTCGAGAACCTGAATGTCCTCCTGTCCTCGGTCCGCCCCGAGGACTTCTACAAGGACGCCCACCGGGTCATCCTGGAGAAGATCAGCGACCTGGTCGACCGGGGCCTGCCCGTGGACGTCCTGTCGCTCAGCGAGGCCCTGAGGCGCGACGGCCGGCTGGAGGATGTGGGCGGCGCCTCCTACCTGTCCTCGCTCCTGGACGGCGTCCCCCGCAGCGTCAACGTGACCTATTACGGCCAGATCATCCGCGAGAAGGCCATGCTCCGCCGCCTGATCCTGAGCTCGATGAAGATCCTGACTTCGAGCTTCGACGACCGGGAGGACGCGGACTCCATCCTGGACGACGCCCAGAGCGCCATCATCGACGTCTCCGACCAGAGGGTCAAGCCGGGCTTCTTCCAGGTCGGGGACCTCCTCGAGCCGGCCCTGAAGAGGATCGAGCACCTGACCCAGCGGCAGGAGGCCGTGACCGGGGTGCCCTCCGGCTTCCGCGACCTGGACACCCTGACGGCCGGGTTCCACCCCTCGGAGTTCGTGGTCGTCGCCGCCCGGCCGTCGATGGGCAAGACGGCCTTCTGCCTGAACATCGCCCAGCACCTGGGGACCAAGACGGACTTCGCCGTGGGGTTCTTCACCATGGAGATGTCCAAGGAGCAGCTCGTCTTCCGCATGCTCTGCGCGGACGCCATGGTCGACCTGCAGAAGGTGCGCAAGGGGTTCGTCAGCGAGATGGACATGCAGAAGATCCGCCTCAGCGCCCAGAGCCTGGGCCCGGCCCGGATCTTCCTCGACGAATCGGCCTCCCTGTCGCTCATGGAGATGAAGGCCAAGTGCCGGAGGCTGAAGCTGGAGAACAACCTGGACGTCGTCTTCCTGGACTACATGCAGCTCATGCGCACCAGCGGCCGGTTCGAGAACCGCAACCAGGAGATGTCCTACATCTCCCGCTCCCTCAAGGAGCTGGCCAAGGAGCTGGCCATCCCCGTGGTGGGCATCTCCCAGCTCAGCCGCGCCCCGGAGAAGCAGCGCCGCGAGCCGCGGCCGATGCTCAGCGACCTCCGCGAATCCGGGGCCCTGGAGCAGGACGCCGACGTGGTCATCTTCATCTACCGCCCCGAGTTCTACCACCGCGACGAGCTCGAGCTCCAGGGGGTGGCCGAGGTCATCGTGGCCAAGCAGCGCAACGGACCGACCGACGACATCAAGCTGGTCTATTTCAGCAAATACACCAAGTTCGCCGACCGGGCGATCGGCTACGGGGAAGAGTAGCATGGCCGGAAAGCGCATCGGCCGGGCGGTTCTGTCTTTCTTCGGCCAGTTGGGGGAGGTCGGCCTCCTGGCCGCGGCCGCCTTCCGCGGCCTGTTCGGGCGGCCCTGGGAGCGGCGCAATTTCCTCCTGCAGCTCGAGGAGGTCGGCGTCCGCACCGTGCCGGTCGTCACCCTGACCGCCGCCTTCGGCGGCCTGGTCTTCGGCCTCCAGACCTACTCCGGCTTCCACCGCTACATCGGGCCGGGGACCGAGGCCTACGGGGGATCGATCATCTCCGTCGGCCTCGTCCGGGAGCTCATCCCCATCTGGGTGTCGGTCATGGTCTCCGGGCGGGTGGCCTCGGCCATGACCGCCGAGATCGGCACGATGAGGATCACCGAGCAGGTCGACGCCCTGTTCAGCCTGGGCGCCGACCCGGTCAAGTACCTGGTCGTGCCGCGGCTGGCGGCCTGCCTGATCATGCTCCCCTGCCTGACCCTCTACGGCGACCTGGTGGGCGTCTTTTGCGGCTGGCTGTACAACGCCCTGATGGGCGTCAACAGCTACGTCTACGTCAAGAACACCCTGATCTACCTGGAGATCTGGGACTTGGCCTCGGGCATGATCAAGGCCCTGATCTTCGGCGCGGTCATCGCCGTCGTCGCCTGCTGGAACGGGCTGAATGCCGAGGGCGGGGCCAAGGGCGTGGGCCGGGCCACGACCCGGACGGTGGTGGTCAACGCCGTGTCCATCCTCATCCTCAATTTCTTCCTGAGCAAAGCCCTGCCGGCGACGCTCCTGCCAAAATGATCGGCATCTCCGGCCTGCACAAATCCTTCGGCGGCAACGCCGTGCTGCGGGGCGTCGACCTCGAGGTCCGGCGCGGGGAGACGATGGTCGTCATCGGCCAGAGCGGCTCGGGGAAGAGCGTCCTGATCAAGCACCTCATCGGCCTGATGAAGCCCGACCGGGGGACGGTCCGGATCAACGGCACGGACATCACCCGCCTCAAGGGCCAGGCCCTGCAGGCGGTGACGCGCAAGGTCGGCATGCTCTTCCAGGCCGCGGCCCTGTTCGATTCGATGAACGTCTTCCAGAACGTGAGCTTCGGCCTGGAGCGGCAGACCCACGTCGCCCCGGCCGAGGTCCGGGAGAGGGTCAGGGACAGCCTGCGGCTGGTCGGGCTGCGGGACGTCGAGCACCTCATGCCCCACGAGCTCAGCGGGGGGATGCGGAAGCGCGTCGGCCTGGCCCGGGCCATCGCCTACCGGCCCGAGATCCTGCTCTACGACGAGCCCTCGACCGGCATCGACCCCATCCGGGCGGACGCCATCAACGGCCTGATCAACGACCTCAAGAGGGAGCTCAAGGTGACCTCCGTGGTCATCACCCACGACATGGCCAGCTGCTACCGCGTGGCCGACCGGATCGCCATGCTCTTCGAGGGCCGGATCGTGCAGATCGGGACGCCGCGCGAGATCCGCGACTCCCGGGACCCCGTCGTCCAGCAGTTCATCCGTGGCGAGGCCGAGGGACCGATAACCGAATGGTAACCTGCGAGGAGCGCTTATGAAACGAGAAGCCAAGATCGGCATCTTCCTGGCCGCGATCTTCGTCATCATGGCCGTATCGGTTTTTTTCCTGGGCAAGGTCGGGCGCTTGTTCAACAAGCAGGGCTACGTCCTCACCGCGAGCTTTGAGAGCGTGGCCGGGCTGGACCCCCGGGCCGTGGTGCGCATCGGCGGCGTCCGGGTGGGGTTCGTCGAAAGCATCTCCCTCGAGGGCAGCCGTCCCGCGGTGCGGATCGTCATCACCCGCCCGGACATCAAGGTGCCGGTCGACTCCAGGGCCACCCTCGCCTCCCTGGGGATGCTGGGCGAGAAGTACGTCGAGATCATGCCCGGCGCCTCGAAGCAGGCCTGCCGGCCGGGGGACCGCCTGGAGGCCATGGCCTCGGTCAGCCTCGACCAGCTCGGCAGCCTGATGCTGTCCATCGGGGCCGAGATCAAGGAGGTGGGCAACTCGCTGCGGGAGATGGTCAGCGAGGAGAACCGGCGGAACGTCGAGGCCGCGCTCCACAGCCTGGCGTCGCTGACCGACTCCCTGGACGCCTTCATGGGGGACGGCGGCCGGAGCCTGAGCGACGGGGCGCGGGACATCTCCCTGGCGGCGCGCGACGCGCGGCAGGCCATCCTGGGCATCTCCGGAGACCTCAGCCGCTCGGCCGACGCGCTGCGCGGCCTGCTCGAGGACAGCAAGGGACTGGTCAAGTCCAACCTGGAGAAGGTCCGGGAGCTGCTCGACGAGGTCGAGACCGCGGTCAAAAAGCTGGACGAGACGATGGACAAGATCAACAAGGGGGAGGGCGCGCTCGGCCGGCTGATCCAGGATCCGGACTGGCGCGACCGGACGGAGCAGGTCCTCGACGGCGCGGCCGGGGCGGCCCGGGCGGTCGGCTCGCTCGAGGCGGCGCTCGACGTGCGGAGCGAGTATTATGGGGACAGCCGGCTGTTCAAGAGCGGGATGGGCTTCCGGACGCATTTCGGCCGGGGGAACCTGGTCGAGACCCGTCTGACGCGCGACCCCTGGCGGGAGGAGACGACGTATTCCCTGCAGCTGGGGAGACGCTTCGGGGCCTTCTCCCCCCGGGCGGGGATCATCGAGTCCGATTTCGGCCTGGGCGTGGATTATGAGACGCTCGGCCGGCGGCTGCGGCTGAGCCTGGACACCTTCGACTTCAACCGCGGAGCCGGGCCCCGTTTCCGCTTCGCGACGCGCCTCATCCCCGTCGAGCCCCTGTTCCTCGTCGTCGGCGTGGACGATTTCTCCCTGGCCTCAGGCCGGGAATTCTACGTCGGGTTGGGCATCGAGGCGCGGTGAAGGACAAGACGGTCTTTATCTGCCAGAGCTGCGGCCGCCAGGCGCCCAAGTGGCTGGGCCGCTGCCCGTCCTGCGGCGAGTGGAGCTCGTTCGTCGAGGAGGTCGAGGAGACGCGGCCTGCGGCCGAGGCGGCCTTCGCCGACACCGAGCCCGCCCTCTTCCGCGACATCCAGGCCGGCGAGCGGCAGCGCCTCCGCCTGCGCATCGAGGAGTTCGACAAGGTCCTGGGCGGCGGGGTGGTCCTCGGCTCGCTGGTCCTCATCGGCGGCGAGCCGGGGATCGGCAAATCCACCCTCCTCCTCCAGGCCTCCCGCGACTTCGCCGAGCAGGGCGAGACCGTGCTCTACGTCTCCGGCGAGGAGTCCCTGGAGCAGGTCAAGCTCCGGGGCGACCGTCTGGGCGCGGGCGCAGGGCGGCTGTTCCTCCTGGCCGAGACCAACCTGGAGAGGATCCTGAGCCAGGCCGAGC
>VGJG01000132.1 GCA_016867615.1 Candidatus Aminicenantota bacterium
AAAGAAGAGAAAGGGAAAGAGAATCAGGTTAATAGGTATTGTGTCCCGCTATTTGAGTTTGAGGCCGAGCTCGTCGAGCTGGCGGGCGGAGACGGGCGAGGGCGAGCCGCTGAGGAGGCACAGGGCGCTCGTCGTCTTGGGGAAGGGAATGACCTCCCGGATCGACTCCTCCCCGGCGAGAATCATGACCAGCCGGTCGAACCCGAGGGCGATGCCCCCATGGGGCGGAGTCCCGTAGGCCAGGGCCTCGAGGAAGTAGCCGAACTTCTCTTCAGCCTCGGCCCGGCTCAGTCCCAGAACGTCGAAGACCCGCTGCTGCAGGTCCGGGTCGTGGATACGGATCGAGCCGCCGCCCGCTTCGACGCCGTTCAAGACGAGGTCGTAGGCCTTGGCCCGTACCCGCGCCGGCTCAGCCTCCAAGAACCCGAGATCGTCCTCATGCGGCGAGGTGAAGGGGTGGTGCATGGATACCAAGCGACCCTCCTCCTCGCTCCACTCGAAGAGCGGGAAGTCCGTGACCCAGCAGAAGCGGAAGCCTTCCTTCTTCAGGTCTTGGACCGGGACCGCCTCGCGCCGGATCTCCCCCAGGGCCCGAAGGGCTTTCTCGGCGGGCCCGGCGATAAGCAATCCCAGGTCGGTGTCGCCGGCTCCCAGCGCCGCCCAGACCGAGGCGGCGTCCGCGTCCGAAAGCTTGAGCGAGGACTTGAAACCCTCGGATTTCTTGATCCAGGCCAGGCCCGGCGCGCCGAGCTCCCTGGCTTTCTGGTCGAGCTTGTCCAGCCGGCCGCGCGAGAGCGCTCCTCCCCCCGGCAGTACCAGGCCTTTGAGAGCCCCCCCCGCCTCGAGAGATCTTTTAACGACCTCCGAGGCGAGGCCGCGGCCGGCCGCGGTCAGGTCCCTGATCTCGAGGGGGATCCTCAGGTCCGGCTTGTCCGTGCCGTACTTCTCCATGCTCTCCGCATAGGTCAGCCTGGGAAAGGACGCTTTGATCTTTTCCCCGACGACCTCGAAGAGCGCCTTCATCAACCCCTCGACCTGGGAGTAAACATCCTCGCGGTCGACGAAGCTCATCTCGATGTCGATCTGGGTGAATTCCGGCTGGCGGTCGGCGCGCAGGTCCTCGTCGCGGAAGCAGCGGGCCATCTGGAAATAGCGGTCGAACCCGGAGATCATGAGCAGCTGCTTGTAAAGCTGGGGCGACTGGGGGAGGGCGTAAAACCGGCCCTTGTAAACGCGGCTGGGAACCAGGTAGTCTCGGGCGCCCTCGGGCGTGGACTTGCCCAGGAAGGGCGTCTCGACCTCGAGGAAGCCCTCGCCGGCCAGGTGGTTTCTCACCCGGAGCGCCGCCTCGTGCCGCAGCCGGATGTTGCGCTGCATGCGCGGCCGCCGCAGGTCGAGGTAGCGGTGCTTGAAGCGCAGCTCCTCGGAGGCCTGGGGCGGGTCGGCCACGACAAAGGGCGGGACGCGGGAGGCGTTGAGGACGGCGAACTCCTCGGCCTCGACTTCGACCTCCCCCGTGGGAAGCGACGTGTTCACCGACTTCTCGCCGCGCAGCCTGACCGCGCCCCGGACGACGACCACATTCTCCATGCGGGCCTTCTTGGCCTCGGCCTGGAGATCGGGACGGTCCGAGGAAAAGACGACCTGGACCGCTCCCTCCCGGTCGCGCAAGTCGAGGAAGACGAGGCTCCCCATGTCGCGCTGGCGCTGGACCCAGCCGAGGAGCGTGACCCGAGTCCCGGCGTGCTCCCGGCGGAGGGAGCCGGCGTAGTGCGTGCGTTTCCACGATGAGTTCTTATCTTGGCCTGAAGAAATCTCAATCATGATTTTGTTTTGAACTTTCGCCCGAAAAGATCCACGGGATCGGAAATTCGAGCTGCAACAGCCTCAAAATTTCTGATGCCGTTGTGTGTTCCATCCAATTCATCTCGGTTTCAATCTGTTTGCCTTTCGTCAAGTCCTTGAAAACGACTCGTTTCGATTCTATTTCCTCATTACCGATGATGACCGCGCAACTTGCGCCCAGCTTCGAAGCGCGGCCCAAATGGCTCTTCAAAGATCTGTCTTTGAATTCCAACATGCACTCGACTCCTTCTTTCCGAAAAAGGCGAGCCAACCAGGCAGCGCCGGCTTTGGCTTCTTCTCCCATATAAGCGAAATAGAGAAAGCGCTCGGGCTTGACGGAAATCACGGCCGCCTCGAGCAGCCGCTCCATGCCCATGGCGAAGCCCGTGGCGGGGATGTCCGGCCCGCCGTAGGCTTTCATCAGATTGTCGTAGCGGCCGCCGCCCAGGACGGCGTTCTGCTGTCCGGCGTTCGAAGTCACGATCTCGAACGTCGTCCGGGTGTAATAGTCGATCCCCCGCACGAGCCGCGGCTCCACCCGGTAGCGGAGGCCGTAGCCGTCGAGCGCCTTCCGGACCAGGGCGAAGTTCTCGGCGCAGGCCCCGCACAGATAATCCGACACGAGGGGCAGGCCGCGGCTGAGCTCCCGGCAGCGCTCGACCTTGCAGTCGAAGACGCGCAGGGGGTTGAGGTCGATCTTCCTCCGGCAATCGTCGCAAAACTCCCCGCGCCGCGCTCCGGCCTTCTCCCGGAGCGCCCGCGAATACGCCGGACGGCAGGCCGGACATCCCACGGAGTTGACCAGGATCTCGAATTCCCCGACGCCGAGCTTCAGAAGCAGCGCTTCGGCCATCTCGATGAGCTCGGCGTCCGCGGCCGGGTCGGCCTCGCCGAAGACTTCGACGTCGGCCTGGTGGAACTGGCGGTAGCGTCCCTTCTGGGGCTTGTCGTAGCGGAACATGGGCCCGATGTAGTAGAACCGCAGGGGCTCGGGCTTGAGGTCCAGCCGGTGCTCGAGGATGGCCCGGGCGATCGAGGGCGTGTATTCGGGCCGGAGAGTGAGCGAGCGGCCGGACTTGTCGGTGAAGGTGTACATTTCCTTGGTGACGATGTCGGAGGTCTCGCCCGTGCCCTTGACGAACAGATCCGTGGGCTCGAAGACCGGGGTGCGGATCTCGCGATAGCCGTACAGCTCGAAATGGCGCCTGCAGACCTCCTCGGCCGCCTGCCAGCGCCGGGCCTCGGCGGGCAGGATGTCGTGCGTCCCCCTGATGGCCTGCAGGGGCGCGCGGAGGCCGGGTTTTTCTGGCTCGGTCACGACTCGACGAAGACCCCCATCTTCCGGAACTTCCGGTAGCGCTCCTCGAGGAGCGCCTCGACGTTCTTGGCCGAGAGCTCCTGCAGGGCGCTGCTGACGGCCAGGTCCACGTTCCTGTAGGCATCCCCGGGGTCGATGTGGGCCCCGCCGGGAGGCTCGGGGACGATGGAGTCGATGAGGCCCAGCTCCAAAAGGTCCGTGGCCCGGATCTTGAGGTTCTCGGCGGCCTGTTTCACGGCCGACTGGTCCTTCCACAGGATGGCGGCGCAGCCCTCGGGCGAGATGACCGAATAGAAGGAATTCTCGAGCATCAGCACCCGGTCGCCCACGGCCACGGCCAGCGCGCCTCCGCTGCCGCCCTCGCCGATGACCACGACGACGACGGGCACGCGGAGCATGCTCATCTCCCGCAGGTTGTAGGCGATGGCCTCGGCCTGGCCCCGTTCCTCGGCGCCGATGCCCGGCGCCGCCCCCTGGGTGTCGACCAGGCTGACCACGGGGCAGCCGAACTTTTCGGCGAGCTTCATGACCCGCAGGGCCTTGCGGTAGCCCTCGGGGTTGGGCTGGCCGAAGTTTCGGTGCAGGCGGTCGCGCGTCGTGCGCCCTTTCTGGTGGCCGACGAAGCACACCGACCGTCCGTGGTAGAAGCCGAAACCGCAGACCATGGCCGGGTCGTCGGCGAACCGGCGGTCGCCGTGGAGCTCGATGAAATCCTTGGTCAGGGCGCTCAGGTAATCCAGGGTGTAGGGCCGCTTGGGATGGCGGGCGATCTGGACGATGTGCACGGGGCCCAAGCCGGGCTTGATGCGGTTCCACTCGGCCTCGATCCGCCTCTTGAGGTCGAGGATCTTCCCCTCCCTCATGGGCTCGTCGCTCTGGGCCAGGTCGTCGAGCTGCTTCCTGTACTCCAGGATGCTCTTTTCCAGGGAATAGTAGTCTTGCGTGCCGGTCATGATGCTCTCTTCCGGGGAATGGGCTTTAAATCGGGCCTATTCTAACAAGTTTCAAAGCTCAAAGTCCACAGGGAAACGGATCTTCCCGCCAAATTGGAGGGGGAACCCGGCACGGCGGGACCCCGCCCGATGCGCGCCCCACTTTTCGTTCCGCTCCGGGAAGCGGACCGCGCTGCCTCCCCTCAAACTCCCCGGCTGTTGCGTGTCGAGAGAGACACACGACTTGGAACCCCCGACGACCGGCTCCTTCGCGGCAACCCTCAAAGGAACTGTCGTTAACTTCAACGCCTCTCTTCATTTTGTGCGGGGAGGCCGGGATTCATAGACCTCGTGGAGCTCTCAAGCGATCGCAGATCGGGTCAGCCCACAGAAAAAGAAAGAGAACCAGTCCCTCAATAGAGTTGCGGCGCGCGCCCGCCGGGCGCCAATCCTCAGACGGCGGCTTCCTCATGGGGGAGCATGATATAATTTCAGGGAAGGGAACGCGGCGCCCCGGGGCGCTCGATGAGAGGAGAGCATGACGGACGGGAGAAGGGATTTCATGAAAAGGCTTTGCGGCCTGTTATTCTTGATCGGCGGCGGATTGGCGCGGCCGTCGGCCGCCGGAAAGGGTGTAGCCATGATCGGGAGCGGACTGTCGCCGTTAAAGAACGCGGCCGGGGGGACGAAGGATCACGAGCCCGTCTATCTCCCGCTTCATAAAAGCGGGGAGCTCGGAAAACGGGGCCGGGCGCTCTGGGACATCATGAGAGCCTGCCGCCTGTGCCCCCGGGAATGCGGCGCCGACCGGCTGGGCGGAGAGAAGGGGTTCTGCGGCTCCGATTCCCGGGTCGAGGTCTCTTCCTTCCATCCCCATCATGGGGAAGAGCGGCCGCTCTCGGGCCGCCGCGGCTCGGGCACGATTTTCTTCACCAACTGCGGCCTGAGGTGCGTCTTCTGCATCAACTGGGAGGTCAGCCAGGGAGGGGACGGCCTCGTCCGCAGCCTGGACGAGCTGGCGGGCATGATGATCTCCCTGCAGCGGACCGGCTGCCACAACATCAACGTCGTGACGCCCACGCATTATTCTCCCCACATCCTTCTGGCGCTCGATCGGGCCGCGGCGCGCGGGCTGAGGCTGCCCCTGGTGTACAACACCTGCGGCTATGAGCGATTGGAAATCCTGAAGATGCTGGACGGCATCGTGGACATCTATCTCCCGGACATGAAATACGCCGACGGCGCCATGGCGGACAAGTATTCCTCGGGGGCCGAAAGCTACCCCGAAGTCACCCGAGCGGCCGTCCTGGAGATGCACCGCCAGACGGGCGTGGCCAGGCCCGAGGCGGACGGCCTCATGCGCCGGGGCCTGATGATCCGCCACCTGGTCATGCCCAACAACGTGAGCGGGACGAAAGAGGTCATCGCCTGGATCGCGGCCAGCCTGCCCAGGGACACCTACGTCAACCTCATGTCCCAGTACCGGCCGATGTATAAAGCCCACAATTACCCGGAGATCGCCCGCCGCCTGACACGAAAGGAATACGAGGACGCCGTCCGCTGGGCCCGCGAGGCGGGCCTCATGAACCTCGACCTCCAGGGCTACTGACCGGGTCCGCCGGCTAGAGGTTGGCCAGGAAGGCCAGCAGGCCGTGG
>VGJG01000133.1 GCA_016867615.1 Candidatus Aminicenantota bacterium
GGCCCCAAGTTGAGACTGAAGAAGCCAACGAAGGCCCGATTTTAGATAAAAAATTAAGGAGGAATCATGAAGAAGATTTTAGCAATCGCGGGCATGTCTCTCCTCGTTCTTTCGGTCGCTCAGGCCAGCATCCTGACCAACACCAATCAAAGCGCGGAGTACATGAGGATGCTGTCCCGGAACGCCTCCCAGGAAATCGACGCCGTTTATTACAACCCGGCGGGATTGACCGCTCTTGAGAACGGCTGGCATTTATCCTTGAACAACCAGTCGATCTTCCAGAAAAAGACGGTCGTCAGCAAATTCCCGCTCCTGAACGAGTCGACGTACGTGGGTAACGTCTCGGCGCCCATCTTCCCCAGCGCCTTCATCGCCTTCAAGATGGACAAGCTCGTCTTTTCCTTCGGGTTCGGCCCCAACTCGGGCGGAGGCTCGGCTGATTTTTCGAAGGGATTGCCTAGCATCGAGACGCAACTGGCGATGGTTCCTTTTATGATGACCTATCTTTACGGGGTGCCGACGACGGCCTACAGGGCCGACGTGGCCTTCAAGGGCACTTCCATTTTTCTCGGATTCCAGCTGAACGCCGCTTATGCCGTCACCGACTGGATGTCCGTCGGGTTGGGGGGGCGGTTGATCTCCGCCACCAATACCTACGAGGGCAGCATCAGCGGCATGATGATCAATACGGTCGCCTACGGCTGGATTCCCATGCCCCAGGTTCCGGGCGCTCCCAATCTCCAAGACGCGCAAGTCAAGGCCGAGGAAACAGGCATGGGATTCACGCCCCTCTTCAGCCTCAATTTCCTCCCCATGGAGGGGCTCAACGTCAGCCTGAGGTACGAATTCAAGACGAAAGTCGAGCTTACGACCAAGACGGAAAGGGACGACCTGATTCCTCCCATGTTCGTAGACGGTACGAAGGTCCGGAGCGACCTGCCGGCCATGCTCTCCCTGGGCGTGGGCTATGCCGTCATGCCGAACCTGAGGGCCATGCTGTCCTTCAACCACTGGTGCGACAAGAACCTCGACTGGGACGGCGACTACACCGACATCAACAAGGTCAACCTCAAGAGCAATTCCTGGGACCTGGGTCTCGGGGTCGAGTACGACCTGTCGGATGCTCTCCTGGTAAGCGCCGGATTCTTGCGCACCCAGATGCAGCCCGGCGACGATTACCAGAACGACCTCAGGCACGAGCTGTCGAGCAATACCCTTGCCGTCGGCGCCAAGTACAAGCTCTCGGAGAAGTTCTACGCGAATATCGGCGGCATCTACGGTTTCTATGACAATTACACGGAGACCGTCGATTATGGAATATTCAGCAAGTGGGAAATGACCTACAAGCGCTCCAACTGGGCCGTCGCTTTCGGCTTCGGAGGGCGATTTTAACTCCGGCGCTTTTCACGACGACTGAGTTCGCGGCCGGGATGCCGAACGGACACTGCCGAGCGGCATCCCGGCCTTTTTTCCCCCCGAAGCGGAAGCTCCCTCTCCCCTGAGCCGCGGCCCCTTCCGGTCTGCGGACCAGGACCGGGCCTCAGCCGCACCGGAGGAGGAATGCATGATGACGGAAGCGATCTCAAAAGGCGAGGGACTCCGGAAAGCTTCCCCGTCGGACGGAAAATGAACGTCCTCCTCACCGGCGCCACGGGCTACATCGGGCGGCGGCTCAAGGACAGGCTTCTGGGGCGCCCCGGAGTGCGCCTGCGCCTCCTCGTCAGGAACGCCCGAAAGCTCAGAGGAGAACTGCCCCCCGGCGGCGATGTCGTCGAGGGGGACACGTTCGACCCGCAAACCCTGCGCCGCGCCCTCGAGGGGGCGGAGACGGCCTATTACCTTGTTCACTCCATGGGCGGGGGCGGGGATTACGAGAGACGGGACATCGAGAGTGCGATCAATTTCCGCGAAGCCTGTCTCGCCGCCGGAGTCCGACGGGTGGTCTATCTAGGCGGATTGGGGCGCAGGCAGGACGCCAGCCGTCACCTGCGCAGCCGGATCGAAACGGGCGAGGCGCTGGCCGGACGCCCCGACAAGCTCGAGCTCATATGGCTTCGGGCGGGCATCATCATCGGCGCGGGGAGCGCCAGCTTCGAGGTCATGCGCCATCTCGTGGAAAAGCTTCCGGTCATGATCACGCCGCGCTGGGTGCGGACCCTGACCCAGCCCATCGACGTCGAGGACGTGCTGGACTACCTCGTTCTGGCCAAGGACGCTCCCCTGAAGGGCACCCTGGTCGTGGACATCGGCTCCGAGGCCATGAGCTTCAGGGAGATGATGTTGCGCACGGCCCGGGTCATGGGCTTGCGCCGGACGCTGATACCCGTCCCGCTCCTCAGCCCCAAGCTGTCCTCCTACTGGCTGGCCCTGCTCACCCCCGTGCCTTTCTCCGTCGCTTCGGCCCTCATCGAGGGGTTGAAGTCCGAGACCGTCGCGCAGAACGACAACGCCTCCCGCCACTTCCCCCAGGTCAGGCCCGAGTCCTTCGAAGGGGCCGTGCGCCGGGCGCTGGAGAGCATGGCCCGCGGCGCCGTCGTCAGCCGGTGGTGCGACTCGGGCGGGGGAGCGGCCTGCGATCTGGACAAGGGGGAGGACGACCTCGGACGGGCGGTCTGCAGGGACGTGAGAGAAAGGCCGCTCCGGGGGCTGACGGCGGACGCGGTTTTCGTGTCCGTCAAGTCCCTGGGGGGGAGGCGAGGCTGGTTCCGGTTCGACTGGCTGTGGAGCCTCAGGGGCTTCCTGGACAAGCTCGCCGGGGGGTACGGTACGAACCGGGGGCGCCGCGATGAGCGCGACCTCGAGGTGGGCGACAAGCTGGATTTTTGGAGCGTGGCCGATATCCGGGAGGGCAAGCGCCTCCTCCTTGAGGCTCAGATGAAGCTTCCCGGCCGGGCCTGGCTCGAGTTCAAAATCGAGGGGGAGAGGCTCATTCAGACGGCATCTTTCCTCCCCCGGGGCTTGCTCGGCCGGTTGTACTGGTTTGCGACGCGGCCCTTCCACGCCCTCGTTTTTCCCGACCTCATCCGGGGCGTCATCCGCCGCGCGCGATTTCTTAAATAAACAAAGTCACGTCGGATTGCTGGGCCTGCTCGATGAAGAAGGCCACGCCCACGCAGGCCTGGACCTCGTCCAGCATCGCCTCGCGCGGGATCTCCATGACCTCCATGCTCATCTGGCAGCCGTAGAACTTGACCCCCAGGTCGAGCGCGCTTTGTCTCAGGTCGGCCAGGGAGGGAAGGCGTTTGGCCTTCATCATCTTCTTGAACATCCACCTCCCCAGGCCTCCGAAGGAGAATTTGCTCGGCCCGGACCGGCCGATGTCTCCTCCGTACATCCCGCCCAGCATGCGGCCGAAGAGGCTCCGGCCGGTGCGTTTCTTCTTTTTCAGGGCCCGCAGCCCCCAGAAGGTGAAGAACATCGTGACTTCCATGCCTGAGGCGGCCGCGCCGGCGGCGATGCTGAACGCGGCGAACAGCTTGTCCATGTCGCCGCTGAAAACGACCATCGACAGCTTCTGGGGAACGTTTTCTTTCATGAGAGACTCTCCTCACCCTTATACTACACTGATTCTATAGAAAATGTCATGCGGGCCGGGCGCTCGGCGGGGCAGGGGGAGGAGCGGCCCCGAGGAAGCCCGACGCCGGCCCGGCATCGGCAGGTCGTCGGGGGGGGCGGCCGCCGCCGGCGCTCCCCCCGGGAAAAGCTAGTCTTCTTGAGGATAGAGCAGCGCGTTCAGGAGGAATTTGTAGGTGCCGTGTGATTGGGCCCGGTGCTGGGAGCGGATGCCGATCAGAGCGATGCGGCCCAGCTTGAACTTGGCGTCCACCACGGCCGCCTTGCGGCTGATGACCTCCTCGCCCAGGAGCCAGCCGCTCAGGAGAATGCCGTCCTTGGGGAAGCGGGCCACGACGCGGCGATCCCATTCCACGGGCGGCACCCAGGTGTCCAGGGCCACGCTGTCGGCGAAGACGGCCGCCGCCTCCTCGGGCATCCCGTAACCCAGGGGGGAGGCGTTGTCCACTTCGAGCTTGAGGATCGAGGTGGGGCAGAAGAACTTGGTGCGCTCCACCCGCTCCAGGACGTTGCGCGCCGGGGCGCCCAGTTCGCGGGCGGCGAAGAGACAGGCCTCGTTGAGGGCGACGACCATCCCCCCCTTTTCCACGAAGGTCTTGAGGGCGTCCACGCCCGCCTGCTCGACGCCCCCCTCGTACTCGGGCGGGACGGTCATCTGGCGGTAGTAGCGCGCCCACTCCGAATTGGGGTTGGGCTTTCCGGTCTTGATCATGTCGGGGTCCTCATCGGCGAAGACGATCACGTCGAACTTCGAACGGAGGTCGACCGATTTCTGCTTGGAGTCCTTGGGAGGCTTGAAGTCCGCATTGCGGAGCGTCGTGTAGGGGACGCCCAGGTCGTCGAACACGAAGCGGGTCCAGCCCTCGTCCATGTTCGAGCGCCAGGATCGGTAGAGGGCCACCCGGGGGTTCTTGACCGGGGAGACGGGGATGCCGGAGATGTCGTCCAGCCCCCGGACCGGAACGCGCCACTTGTCGAGCAGGGCGGTCAAGGCTTGGGACGCCCGTGCGGAATTCTTGATGAGGAAGCTTCCGGGGGGAACCTCGTGCGTCCCCGCGGCGAAGGCGGCGCGTGACCGGAAGACCTCCACGCCCTCCTTGAGCAGGCCGAAGGCCACGGCGTAGGAGGCGTTCAGCCTCGCGTCCAGGGCCAGGTAGGCCGCATCGCCCGCGGCCGCCGGGGCCGGGAGGGGGACGCTCTCGACCTTCACCAGGTCGGCCTCGAAGGGGGTCATGATCTCGTCGCAGGCCACGCCCATCTGAAGGGGCAGGGTCCAGGCGGCGTTGTCGTAGGGGGGCACGGGCGGTCCGCCCGGATACTGGCGTATATCGGGGTATTTCTGCCTCTGGAGCAGGGCCCAGGCGTACGGCTTATAAGGCTGGGAGAGCTTGACCACGAAGGAACCGGCCGGATAGAGCCGGCCGTGAACCCAAAAGTCCTTCTCGGCCTTATGGACTTGGACGCCGCCGAACATCAGCACCTCGATCATTTTTAAGGCGGTCAATCCGTCGTTCTGGCCGGCGGGGATGACATAGGCGTACGGTTCGCCCCGGGACCGGTCTTTGATCGAGGCCCGGTTCATGCGGTAGAAATTGAAAAGAAGGTCCTCTTTATAGAGAGAGGCGGTCCGGATCAGGCTATGGGACAGGGTGAGCTCGTAGTCCACCAGGTCCCTCAGGCGCCACCAGCCGCCCGGCCAGGGGTCGATGAAGCTCATCCGTTTTTCGTAATACTCACTGGACAGCTCGTTCGGCTCGATGTAGATGGGCGTCGCCACCCGAACCGAAGCCATCTCGCTCAGGAGGCCGATGACGTTGTGCAGCCAGGACGTGTCGTCGCAGGCGCCGATCCACCAGCCGGTGAAGCTCCGGCCGTGCTCCACGCCCGTGTAGCCGTTCTGCTGCAGGTCGTAGGACATGGTGCTGCCCATGAGGTTCACCCCCCGCCACAGAAGGGGATGGACGTTCGGCACGGGCGGGTCCATGAAGGGCGGGATGAACAGCCGGGCGCCCGTGGAGCCCATCTGGTGTTCGTCGATGTGCACCTGGGGCAGCCAGTCGTGGTACAGGACGGAAGTCACGGCCCGCGACTCGGGCAGGTTGAACATGAACCAGTCCCGATTGTTGTCGTGTCCGGCATAATGATGGTAAAGCCAGGGCATCGACCCGCCCTC
>VGJG01000134.1 GCA_016867615.1 Candidatus Aminicenantota bacterium
GACCGCCAGCTCGCGGAGGAGGTTTCTGAAGTAGACGCCCACGCCCGTTTCTTCTTTGAGGAAAGGGCGGAGGTCGAACCCGATGCGCATCGGCCCTCAATGTATGCGCAACCCCCTAAAAAGTCAACGCGGCGCGGCCGGGGGGCGCACGATATTGCCTCCCCGAGCCGGGGCGTGCTAAGATGTCCGCAATCAGAATGATTTCGAGGCTGCCCATGAACGCATTCGACAGAATCTCAAAGCGCATCGACGCCCTGCGGGACGAGATGATCGACGCCCAGGTCAAGCTCTGCTCCCTTCCGGCCATAGCGCCCTCCTCCGGGGGCGAGGGCGAGACGAAGAAAGCGGAATATCTGCTGGAGTTGCTGAAAAGGACGGGCTTCCAGGAAATCTCCCTGGTCAAAGCGCCTGACCCGGACGCGCCCTCGGGATTCCGTCCGAACATCCTGGCCTGGTTCAAGGGCCGGAGTTCCGCCCGGACGGCCTGGGTCATGACTCATATGGATGTCGTGCCGCCCGGCGACCTTTCGCTCTGGCGGGGGGACCCGTACAAGGCCTGGGTCGAGGAGGGCCGGATCTACGGCCGGGGGACGGAGGACAACCAGCAGGACATGGTCGCCTCGCTGTTCGCCGTCCGGGCCCTGCGCGAGGAGGGAATCCGGCCGCCGTACGACGCCGCCGTGGCCCTCGTAGCCGACGAAGAAACGGGCAGCGAAAAAGGCATCGGCTATGTGCTGAACGGCTCCAGCCCCTTCCGCAAGGACGACCTCATCCTCGTGCCCGACGCGGGCAGCCGCGACGGGTCGATGATCGAAGTGGCCGAGAAGAGCATCCTCTGGCTGAAGTTCAAGACCCTGGGCAAGCAGGCCCACGGCTCGACCCCGGAGAAGGGCGTCAACAGCTTCCGGGCGGCCAGCCGCCTCGTGATCGAGCTCGAAAAGCTCTACCGCCTGTTCCCCGAGGCGAACAGGCTCTTCGACCCCCCCGGTTCGACGTTCGAGCCCACCAAGAAGGAAGCCAACGTCCCCAACATCAACACCATTCCCGGGGACGACGTATTCTTTATGGACAGCCGCATTCTGCCGTCTTACGACGTGGAGGAGGTCCTGAAGAAGGTCCGGACCCTCACCCGGCGGGTCGAGGTCGCCTCCCGGGTCAAGATCCAGGTCGAGGAGGTCCAGAAGGCGCCGGCCGCTCCGCCGACGAGCGTGCGGGCGCCCGTCGTGCAGGCCCTCAAGAAAGCCGTCAAGGATGTCTACGGCGTCGCCGGCCGGGCCAAGGGGATCGGCGGCGGGACGGTGGCCGCCCTGTTCCGGAGGGCCGGCTATGAAGCCGCCTGCTGGTCGAAGCTCGACGACACGCTCCACCAGCCGAACGAATACTGCGTCATCGACAACATGCTGGGCGACGCCAAGGTCTTCGCCCACGTCTTCCTGGGAAAATGAGCGAATTCCTCCTGGTCCTGACCACGGTCCCGGACGAGGCCAAGGGGCGGGAGATCGCCCGGGCCCTGGTGGAGAAGCGTCTGGCCGCCTGCGTCACGGTCACGGCCGAGGCCGGGTCGTTCTACCGCTGGAAGGGAAAGGTCTGCGAGGACGCCGAGCGGATTTTGCTCATCAAGACTCGAGCCGAGCTCTTCCCCGCCCTGGAGGAGGCCCTGCGGAGCCTCCACCCCTATGAAGTTCCGGAGCTCATCGCCCTGCCCGTGGCGCAGGGGGCCGCGAGCTACCTGAACTGGCTTAGGGACGAGACGGGGAACCCCTGAAGCGGCGCAGCGCCCTCTCGGCGACGGCGATCGTGCCGAGGTGGATCGAGACCACGTCCTCGACGTCGGCCGCATAGCCGCCCGCCAGGACAACGGCCGCGGGGATGCCGAGACGACGGGCGTTCTCGAGCACAAGGCGGTCCCTCTCGCGCAAACCCTCCCGGGTCACCTTCAGGCCGCCCAGCTGGTCCCCCAGATAGGGGTCGGCCCCCGCCAGGTAGAAAACGATGTCGGGTTCGAACTCCCGGTAGAGCCGCGGAAAATAGGCGTTCATGGCGGCCAGATATTCCTCGTCCCCATCGCCCGACCACAGGCCGACGTCCACTCTGCTCTGCGGTTTCTCGGCGGGATAGACGTCCATCTGGTGGATGGAGAAAGTGAACACGAACCCCTGCCGGGAAAATATCGAGGCCGTCCCGTTGCCCTGATGCAGGTCGCAGTCGACGATCATGGCCTTCCGGATCTTCCTCTCGACCTTGAGCTTGAGACAGGCCACGGCCACGTCGTTGAGCATGCAGAAACCCTCGCCGTGGTCGGGAAAGGCATGATGGAACCCCCCGCCGAGGTGGACGGCCAGGCCGCATCTCAAGGCCTCCTCGGCGGCGAGGATCGTGCCGCCCACGGTCAGCCAGGCGAACCGGACGAGGTCCTGGGAATAGGGCAGCTCCAGGACGGCAGCCTCGGTGTGGGACAGACCGCCCGTCTTCAGCTTGCGGATATACTTTGGGGTGTGAACGAGGAGAAGCTCCTTCTCCGTCGCCGGGCGCGGCTTCAGGAAATCCTCCCGCCGGGCCCCCCGGGAGACCAGCTGCTCATACACCATGCGGTATTTTTTCACCGGAAAAACGTGTTTGCCCGTGGGCCACATCCAGTACTCGGGGCTGTAGATGTAGCTCAGCCGCGGCCGGCGGCCGGAGAAGAGCAGAGACAGAAAGTTCGGCATGTCGGCAAAGAAATCCTACCATACCAGAAAACCGGGACGGGGTAAACGGCGGGCGGGGAAAACCGCTTGAAATCGGCGGTTGAAAATAAATATGATAGAGGCTCATGTTTCGTCCCAAGCCAACCAAGGAGTCCCGTCCATGAAACTTCTCACCCGCATGGCCCGCAGCTTCGTCGCCGGCGAAACGGCCGAGGAAGCGCTCAAGCAGGTCCATAAGCTTCGTGACAAGGGCATCATGGTCACCCTGGACATCCTGGGCGAGAGCGTCACCGACCGCGCCCAGGCGGACAAGGCCGTCCGGGATTACCTCGACCTGCTCGATACGCTGAAGAAGAACAAGTCCGACAGCCACATCTCCCTGAAGCTGACCCAGATGGGCCTGGACATCGACGACGAGTACTGCTACCGGAACATGGTCAAGATCGCCGCCCGGGCCGCCGCCGCCCGGCGCTTCGTCCGCATCGACATGGAGGGCTCGGCCCTGACCCAGAGGACCCTGGACATCTTCACCCGCCTGCGGAAGAAATACGACAACGTGGGCATCGTCGTCCAGGCCTACCTGCACCGCACGGAGAAGGACGTGGCCGACATCCTCAAGGCCAAGGGCACGATCCGGCTGTGCAAGGGCGCCTACAAGGAGCCGGCGGAGGTGGCCATCAAGAAGATGAAGGACATCCGCGAGAGCTTCATCAAGCTGGCCAAGACGCTCTTCGCCGCCAAGAGCTACGCGGCCATCGCCACCCACGACTCGAAGCTCATCGACTGGACGAAACGATACGTCGAGGAGAACAACATCCCCCGGGAGGCCTTCGAGTTCCAGATGCTCTACGGGCTGCGGAACAAGACCCAGCAGAAGCTCGCCGCGGACGGCTGGCGCGTCCGCGCCTATGTGCCCTTCGGCACGCACTGGATCCCCTACTTCTCCCGCCGCCTCAGGGAGCGCAAGGAGAACGTCTTCGTCGTTATGAAAAACATGTTCCGCTGAGGGCGGAGCGTTCTTCTCCGGTTTCGCCGCAACGCGGCCGGAGTTCCGGGAGCGCGCGGCGCGGCACCCCCGCCGGGCGCCCTGAGGGCGCGTCCGTACGATTTTCATTGACAGGACGCGCCCGGGTGGGTAACCTGTCCCGGGAGATCGGAAGAAATGAAACACACCCTTCATCTCAAGCGCCGGGAATTCCTGAGGAGCGCCGCCGCGGCCGCGGCGGCGGGGATGGCCGGGGGCCTGGCCGGCCCCTCCCTGTTCGCCTCCGGCGACCCCGTCGGGGAGGCCGCCCGGAAAGTCGACCGCCTGCCCCGCCGGAAGCTCGGCTACAGCGGCCGCGAGGTGAGCGTCCTCATCGGCGCCGGCGATATGGCCTCGGCCCTCGCGGAAGCGGCCGTCCTGTGCGGCGTCAACTACTGGCACAAGGCCAACCGCTGGAGCGGAGGGGAGGTGCCGGCGGCCGTCCTGAAGAACCGGGAGGAGCACTATTGCCAGGTGACCGTGGACCGGGTCGGGGGCAACCATGAAACCGGCCGCTTCGATGAAGAAGCCCACTACGACTTCGTCAAGGAGACGCTCCGGAGCACCGGCCTCGGCTACTTCGACGACATGCAGCTGCATTACGGCTATCACAACCGGGCGGAGGTCAAGTCCGACCGAAGCTTCATCCGGGCCTTCGAGCGGCTGAAGAAAGAGGGCTTGGTGAAGCACCTCTGCCTCTCCCAGCACGGATACGCCGGCAACGCCAGAGTGCCCGGCGGCGAGAGCGCGGCCGCGGTCCTGACCGCCGTGGTCGAGGACGGCCTCTACGAGCATGCCCAGATCATCTATTCCTACGGCCAGGACGCGGAGATCGACTCCTTCCTGAGCTTTGCCCGCCGGAAGAATTTCGGGACGACGGCCATGAAGACCGCCCGGGGCCTGGGCCGGATGAAACAGGACGGGGATTTCATGGCCGCGCTTCCTGAGGGCACGGCCCCCCACAACGCGCTCGTCCGCTGGCTGACCACGGCCACGGAGCTCGACACGGTCGTCATCCGCGTCCGCAGCCTGGAAGAATTCGTCGAGACTTTCTCCGGGGCCGGGAAATCCCTGCGGAGCGGGGACGCCCGGGCCATAGCGATGATGACGGCGCGGGCAGACGGGACGGCCTGCCGCCTGTGCACCGCATGCCAGCCGCATTGCCCCCGCCGCGTGCCCATCGCCGAGATCCTGCGCTTCGAACGCTACGCTCTCGACGACGGCGACCGGTCCAAGGCCAGGGCCCTCTACGCCGGGCTCGACCGCCGGGCCGACGCCTGCGCCGCCTGCGGGACCTGTGTGGCGCATTGCCCGCAGAGCCTGCCCATCCCCGACAGGCTGGCCGCGGCCCATTCCGTCCTCGCCTGACCGGGGAAAGGAATGCGGCCGTTTGCTATTTTAATGGCCGGTGATATTTTCTCTCGCCGAGAGGAGACCACAACCCGTAGCTCTCCTCGTGAACGCGGCACTTGCCCTCGGACGTCCAGCGGAGGCCGTAGTTGTAGCCGAACCAAAGGTATGCGTCCCCGCCGCCGTTCTCCGTGGTGATGATATAGCGTGCGGCGACGTTCCCGATGCCCAAAGCCTTGGAGCCCGGAGGGGCGCCCTCGCCCAGGTCGCCCTTGTTGACGTCGAACGGGATCCAGCCGTAGGGCGGCAGGTAAACCTCTGTCCAGCGGTGGAAGACGTCGTCGAAGCTCGCGTCGTCGCCCCGCAGGCTGACGGCCCCGACATAGCGGATAGGCACCCCGAGCGAGCGGCAGAGAGCGATCATGGCGTAGGAGTATTCGGAGCACGAAGCCGTCCCCCTCCGGAGCACGGTCGGAGCGGGGTTCCAGCCTCCCACCGGCTTGAGGTTGTAGCTCAAATGGTCGGCCAGGTATTCATACACGCGCCGCACGATCCAGTAGGGATTCTTCTCCTTGCCGGCGATCTTCTGGGCGAGCTCCCGGATGGCGGGGTCGCTCATCCGGTATTTGTCGCCGTCCCGCGTGTATTTTTCCCTGATGTCGGCCGGG
>VGJG01000135.1 GCA_016867615.1 Candidatus Aminicenantota bacterium
TTTCGGGCGGGGCGGCGCCGGCGCCGTGTTCGGCTCGAAGAACCTCGCGGCCGTGACCGCCCTGGGCCGGGAAGCGGCGGCCTATCATGACCAAAGCGCCTTCCAGGAGGCGAGCCGGGAGATCGACCGCCTGGTCAAGGACAGCGTGGCCGACCCGGCCCGCACGGCCTCCTTCCGCCCCGCGACGGGCACGACCTGGTGGCTCGACCGGGCCTTCCACGGCGGGTATCTCGGCCTCCAGGGCGGTTATCTTCCCTGGCGCAATTTCGACGAGGGGCATTTCGACCCGGACCTCTACGCCCGGGTCTCGACGGACGCCTTCCTGGCCATCTCCGGAAAACACCACGTCTGCAACCGCTGCCGCCACATCTTCTGCACCCGGACGGCCCGCGTGGATTCGGGGCCTTACGCCGGCCAGGGCGTGCGTCCCGAGTTCGAGACGATCGCCCTGTGGATCAACTGCTGCCTGACCGACCGCGAGGCGATCTTCCATCTCAATCATCTCTGCAACGAGCTCGGGGTGGACACGATGACCTTCGGGGGGATCATGGCCGGGGCCATGGAACTGGCCGAGAAAGGTTTCCTTAAGAATTTCGAAAACGCTCCCGGCTTCGGCGACGCGGCCGGCATGGTCGAAACCCTGAAGCACATCGCCTACCGCTCGAGCGGCCTGGGGCGCCTTCTGGGCGCCTATTCCGACCGCGTCATCGCCGAGGTCGCCGCTTCCCTCGGCCCATCGGCCTCGGCGGACGCCGCCTATTGCGTCCCCACGTCCTTCGGCGGGCTGGGCTACGCCGGCATAAACCCCAAGTCCTTTCCCGGCATGTTCGCCGCCTACGCGACCTCGAACCGCGGCCGCGGCGACCACACCTACGCCTGGACGATCCAGGCCGAGGAGGGGGGCTTGAGCGACGTCCGCGAGTTGGCGGCTTATGTGTCCGAGAGCCAGTTCGGGAAGGCCCTCGTGGACTCGCTGGGGCTGTGCGACTTTTTCACCGGCGACCCGGCCTCGGAATCCTTTCTGCGCCTGTACGCCGCGCTGACCGGAATAGACTACACCCCCGAGGAACTCAAAGCCTGCGGCCGCCGCATCTACGGCCTGGAGCGCAGGATGAACAACCTCCTGGGACGCGACCGGGCCTACGACGCCTACGTCCCGCCTAAGCTCAAAGTCCCCATGACGACCGGCCCGCACGCGGGGCGGGCCGTGGACGAGGCGCGCCACAACGCCGTCCTCGACGCCTACTACGAACATCAGGGCTGGTCACGGGAGGGGAAGGCGCCCGAGCCCTGATCTCGCGGACCGTTCGGCTTATTGCGCCCGCCGACGCAACGCGGGAAACCGGTTGAATTTGAATTTCCGCAGCTCATCGTCTACAATGGCCCCGCATGGAACGAATCAGAATCCGAAGCGGGGGAGAGCTCCGGCTCAAGGGCCGGGTCAAAATCAGCGGCTCCAAGAACGCCGTCCTGCCCGCCATCGCCGCCTCCCTTCTGACCCGGGAGAAGATCAAGCTGCACAACGTCCCCCTGGTCAAGGACGTCCACACCATCCTGACCCTGATGAACGGCCTGGGCGCGGAATACGGCCTCCGGCGCAACAGCCTGACCCTCCAGGCCGAGAAGATCCTCTCCGCCGAGGCCTCCTACGAGCTCGTACGCGCCATGCGGGCTTCGATCCTCGTCCTGGGACCGATGCTGGCCCGGAGCGGCAAAGCCGTTGTGGCCCTGCCCGGCGGCTGCGCTATCGGCACCCGGCCGATCGACCTGCATATGAGCGGCCTGCAGAAGCTGGGGGCCAGCCTGACCCTGGAGCACGGTTACATCACCGCCGCGGCCACCCGGCTCCAGGGGGCCGACATCACCTTCGAGAAAAAGACCGTCGGCGGCACGGAGAACATCGTCATGGCCGCCTGCCTGGCCCGGGGCGAGACGGTGCTCCGCAACTGCGCCCGCGAACCCGAGGTCGAAAGCCTCTGCCGGCTCCTGGTCAAGATGGGGGGCAGGATCGACGGCATCGGCGAGGAGGTCATGAGGATACGGGGCGTGGAGGAGCTGGGGGGGGCTTCTCACGACATCATCCCCGACCGCATCGAGGCCGGGACGTTCCTCGTGGCCGGCGCCCTGAGCCGCGGCCGCATCGACCTCGTCGACGCCGAGCCCGGCCACCTGTCCACGGTCATCGAGCGGCTCCGCTTCTCCGGGACGAGAGTCGAGGTCAAATCCAACCGCATCCGGGTCACGGGCGGAGACCACATCCTTCCCCAGGACATCACCACCTCGCCCTATCCCGGCTTCCCGACGGACATGCAGGCCCAGTTCATGGTCCTCCTGACTCAGGCGGGGGGCGCCTCGATCATCACCGAGACGATCTTCGAGCGGCGTTTCTCCCACGTCAACGAGCTGCTCCGCCTGGGGGCCAACATCGAGGTCTCGGGCGACAAGGCCACGGTCCGCGGCCGGACGCCCCTCTCCGGCGCGGAGGTCATGGCCACCGACCTGCGGGCCTCGGCCTCGCTCGTCCTGGCCGGCCTGGTGGCCTCGGGCGAGACGATCGTCAACGACGTCGAGCATCTCGACCGGGGATACGAGAACATAGAGGAAAAGCTCCGCGGCCTGGGCGCGGACATCGAGCGGATTCCCGCCTGACGGCCGGGCGGCCGCGGGCCGGAGGTGGAAGATGGACTCATGTCTTTTCTGCAGGATCATCGGCAAGGAGATCCCCGCCCGGGTGGTGTACGAGGATGAAGCCCTGCTGGCCTTCGAGGACATCCGGCCCCAGGCCCCCGTCCACATCCTCCTCATCCCCAAGGCGCACTTCTCCTCCCTGGACGGGGCGGACGATGCGCGGCAGGACGTCCTGGGACGTCTGCTTCTCAAGGCCAGGGACCTGGCCCGGGAAAGGGGGCTGGACAGGACGGGATACCGGGTCGTCCTCAACACCGGGCCCGATTCCGGGCAGGAGGTCTTTCACATTCATTTTCATCTACTGGGCGGCCGGAAGATGAGCTGGCCGCCGGGATGAGCTTCCGGCGGCGGCCGGGCCGCCCGGAGACAAGGAGGAGACGATGGTCAAAGCCACATGGCTGGGGCACAGCGCCGTGCTCCTGGAGGGGTCGCGGACGGTTGTCATCGACCCCTTCCTGACGGGCAATCCCTGCGCCGCCTGCCCGCCGGACGCGATCAAAAAAGCGGACCTGGTGGTCGTGACCCATCACCACGGCGACCACCTGGGCGACGCCTATGCCCTGTGCCGGGCCACGGGAGCGACCCTGGTGGCCATGCACGAGATCGCGGTCGAGGGACAGGAGCGGAACCTCAAGGCCGAGGGCATGAACATCGGGGGCACGGTCGAGGTCGCGGGGGTCAAGGTGCACATGGTCTCCGCCCTCCATTCGGCGGAGAAGGGGAGCGCCGCGGGCGTCGTGGTGGAGATGGACGGACGCCGCATCTATCACGCCGGCGACACGGGCCTGACGCTGGACATGCAGCTCGTGGGGGAATTCTTCCGTCCGGACCTGAGCTTCCTCCCCATCGGCGACCGGTACACCATGGGACCCGCCTCGGCGGCCAAAGCGGTGGAATGGATCAAGACCAAGAAGGTCGTGCCCGTCCATTACGGCACCTTCCCCCTGGTCGCGGCCGACCCCGAAGAGTTCAAGAAGAAGGTCGGCTCCCTGGCCGAAGTCGTCATCCTCGAGCCGGGCCGGTCCGTCACGGTCTGAGGGGGATCGCGGCCGGCAGGACGGGGCGCAGGGCGATGGCCTACGTGATCGACGGCAGCAACCTGCTCGGACACAGGGCCCCCGGAGGGCACCGCGACCCCGAGGAGCGCGGCCGCCTCGTGGCCGCCCTGTTCGCCTTCCAGCGAGTCAACCGCAGCCGCATCGTTCTCGTCTTCGACGGCCCGCCCGACGAACGGTTCGGGGACGGCCGGCCGGGGGAGAAATTTCACATCCTCTTTCCGCCGCCCGGAGAAAAAGCGGACGGGGTCATCGAGCGGCTCCTGGACGAGGTCGGGGACAAGCGCCGCTGCACCCTGGTCACTTCGGACCGGGGGCTGAGGACGTCGGCCCGCTCACGGGGCGCGGCCGTTCTGACCGCCCCGGAGTTCGAACGCCGCCTGAAGTCGGCGCTCCGCCTGGGCCGGACCGAGCGCGAGATGCGCAAGCCTCGGGAGTCGCCCACCCCGCTCGAAACGGAGATCTGGCTCGAGCTGTTCAAGGACCGGAAACGATGAGGGTCTCGATCATCGGCGGGGGGAGGCTGGGAACGTCCCTGGGGCGGGCCTTGGCCCGCAGCGGCGTTTCGATCCGGGCCGTCTGCGACAGGACCGCCGTCCTGGCCGGCCGCGCGCGGCGCGCCATAGGCGCCGGCCGCATGACGACCGACCCGGTCGACGCGGCCCGGGAAGCGGACGTCGTGTTTCTCTGTCTTCCGGACGACGGCCTGGCCGGAGCGGCCCGTCTCCTCGGACGCGCCGCGCGGGACTGGCGCGGCAAGACGGTCTTCCATTGCAGCGGCCTTCTGTCCTCCGGTATCCTCGCCCCGCTCCGGAAGCGGGGAGCGTCCGTCGCCTCCTTCCATCCCGCGCAGTCGTTCCCGGCAAAAGGACTGCCGCCCTCGGTCTTCCGGGGGATCACCATCGGGCTCGAGGGCGACGCGGCCGCGCGGGCGACGGGGAGGATGATCGCGCGGCGGCTGGGGGCCGAACCGCTTCACCTGGCCTCCCGGGACAAGCCTCTCTACCATGCCGCCTGCAGCCTGGCCTCGAACCAGACCGTCGTCCTGTTCCATCTGGCGTCGGAGCTGCTGGCCGGCGCGGGCATGACGCCCCGGAAAGCCGAGGGCGTGCTGTGGCCGCTTCTCCAAGGAACTTTACGCAACGTAAAAAAATTTCGCGCCGCGGGCGCCCTGAGCGGCCCCCTGACCCGGGGCGATGCCGCGTCCGTACGGCGGCATCTCGCGGCCCTGAAAAAGCATCCGCGTCTCCGAAAAGTGTATAAGCTCCTGTCGCTGGAGGGATGGAAGCTGGTCCGCCGCTCGGGCGGGTCATCCTCGGGGGCGGCGGCCCTCAGCCGGCTGCTGGGAGAAAGATGACCTCTTCCTCGAGGACAAAGCCGAAACGGTCCCTGACGCGTTTCTTGAGCTCCCGAGCCAGGTCGATCACATCGGCGGCTTTGGCCCCGCCGCGGTTGATGATGAAATTGCAGTGCGTCTCGGAAACCGCCGCGTCTCCGCGGCTCAAAGCCCCGGCCCCGACCTCTTCCAGGAGCCTGCCCGCGGCGATGCGGGTCCCGTCCCCGCGGACCGGGTTCTTGAAATAACAGCCCGCGCTGGCCACGGTCCAGCCGGGGTTTCGTGATTTTCTCTGTTCGAGAAAACAGGACATGTCCTCCCTCAATTTCCCTTCCTCCCCGGGCTCCAGGACGAACGACGCCCGGAGAACGACGGACCTGTCCGCGCGGAGCGAGGAGCTTCTGTAGGCGAAGGCCAGCTCCCCGCTCTCCACGGCGGATTCCCTGCCGCCGCGGTCAAGAAGGACTGCCGAGGCCAGCCGATCGCCGATGCTCCACCCGAAGGCTCCGGCGTTGCCGAAGACCGCCCCGCCGACCGTTCCGGGAATGCCGGCCAGATATTCCAGCCCCCGGAAGCCCCGGGAGACCGAGAACTCCACCAAGTCGGACAGGCGGGCCCCGGAGACGGCTTCGACCCCC
>VGJG01000136.1 GCA_016867615.1 Candidatus Aminicenantota bacterium
GACTCTCCGTTCTCCCCTGCCTATAATAGCTCAAGTTTTCCCCCCGGATCGAAGCCGTGAGACCCGAAGAATCGCCGCCCAACAAACTGGAGGCGTTCTTCCTGGCCCTGGGAGGGCTGGCCTCCCAGCTCGTCGATTTCCTCCGCTCCCTGCCCGAGGTTCGGTCTTACCGCTGGGAGGCCGTCCGTCAGTGCGACACGTTCCTGACCGAAACCCTGCCCATCGGCCTGTTCACCGGTTTCTTCGCCGGCGTGGGGGCCGGAATGCATGGCCAAAACCTGTCTTCCCTGTTGTTCTCCCATTATTCCTACGTGAGCATCATCACCCGCTTCGGCATCCTGGAGCTCTTTCCCCTCATCCTGGGGCTGATCCTGGCCGGAAAGGTCGGGGCGACCGTGGCCGCCGAGGTGGCCAGCATGAAGGTCAACGGGCAGCTCGACGCCCTGCGGACGATGTCCATCCGCCCCGCGGCCTACCTGGGCTGGCCGCGCGTCCTGGCGGCCGTGGCCATGCTGCCCGTGGTGGTCGTCATCTCCGACATGTGCGCCTATCTCTCCAGCTACCTGATGTCCGTCCATCTCTTCGGCTGGGTGTCGACGCCCGACTTCCTCCGGGGGCTGAAGTCCGATTTCAGCGTGCCCTTCGCTTTCGTCCACATCGTCCTCAAGCCCGCCCTCTTCGGCTTCCTCATCGTCTTCCTGGGGTATTTTTTCGGGGAGCGGGCCAGCCTGGGCGCCAAGGGCGTCGGCCGGGCGTCGACCACGGCCGCGGTGGCCATCTCCCTCGTCCTGGTGGTGGTCAACTACTTGATCGGGGTGGTGACGAATTGATCGCCGCCCGGGGCCTGCGCAAGTCGTTCGGACGGACGACGGCCCTGGACGGCGCGTCTCTGGCCCTTCCCTCCGGCCGGGTGTCGGTCGTCCTCGGGCCGAGCGGACACGGCAAGACCGTCCTGCTCAAATGCCTGGCCGGGCTGCTCCGGCCGGACGCGGGATGCGTGGACTTCGACGGCCGCGACGTGACGGACATGGGCGAGCGCGAGCTGTACTCCTTCTGGAAGCGCGTGGGGTTCGTCTTTCAGGAAAGCGCCCTGATCGATTCCCTGACCGTGGAGGAGAACCTGGCGCTCTACTGGAGGGTCCACGGTAGCCTGTCGCGCTCCGCCCTCAGGGAGAAGGTCGCCGCCGTGCTGGACACGGTCGGGCTGGCGGGCTTAGGGTCGGGCTTTCCCGAGGAGCTCAGCGGAGGCATGAAGAAGAGGGTCGCCGTCGCCCGGGCCCTGATCAAGGAGCCGGCCTATCTCCTGTGCGACGAGCCGACGAGCGGCATCGACCGCCGCAACGCCGGGATCATGAAGGACCTCCTCCGGCGCTGCGGACGGGAGGGGAGCACGACCCTGGTCGTGGTCACCCACGACGTTCAGCTGGCCCGGGAGATGGCCGACCATGTCGTCGGGCTGAGGAAGGGACGGGTCCTGTTCGAGGGCGGCCCCGCCCAACTGACCGAGGACCGTTTGGACCGTCTGTATGAAGGAGTCGACAATGAGCGCTAAGGCACGGATCAGGCTGGGGGCGGCCGTTTTCTCCGCGCTGCTGATGCTCCTCTTTTTCTTCCTGTGGGTCAAGGAGAGGGGGCCGTTTCTCAGCGGCCACTACGAGCTGCGGGCGACGTTCGATTCCGGGGGGGGGCTGCTCGAGCGGGCCAAGGTGTTCCTGCGCGGCTACAACGTCGGGACGCTTAAGAGCGTCGAAATGACGACCGACGGGGTGGTGTGCGTCCTGCTTATCAAGGACCGCTACCGCGTCCCGGAGGGGTCGGTTTTCGCCGTCGAGACGCTCAACCTCCTGGGGGAAAGAGCGATCTCGATCGAACCCTCCGCTTCGGCGCGATTCCTGCCCCCGGGAAGCCTCGTCCAGGGCAGCCGCTCCGCGGGTTCGGGAGACGCCCGGGAGGTCATGGACGGACTGCGCGCCGCTCTGGAGAGGGTTCGTTGGGAGGAGCTGGAGGCCGCCCTCGACGTCTGGACGGAGACTTGGAAGGCGCTCGAGAGACGCGTCGAGGTTCTGGACTTGACGGAAGCCCGCCAAAGCTTGAACCGTCTCGCCGTCGCCGCGGAGACCCTGCAGCGGAGCATGGACGAGAATTTCGGGAAGCTGGAATCCGCGGCCGGCGACAGCCGGCGGCTGATGTCCAGGCTGGAAGAGGGCCTGGCGCTGGCGGCCGAGAGGCAGGCCAGAGTCGATCGTCTCCTCGAAAGGCTCGAGGAGCGGGATTCGGTCCTGGGCCGGGCCATGGACAGCCCGGAGTTCCTGAAGCTTCTCCAGGACACCCTGGCGGGAGTGAGGGATTTCCTGGCCGACCTGGAAAAGAATCCCAGGAAATATTTTAAAGTCACGCTGTTCTGACGGCAGGCGGATATCCCCTGCGGCTGCCGCGGGGAGCCTGTCGTCGGGGGTTCCAAGGGGATAGGCCCCTTGGTCGCAGCGCGGGGTTCCCGCCCCGCGCGAGTAAGTGAGGCAGGGAGTCGCATGAGGAAATCAACCGCGCCGCTTGGCCAAACGAGGGGCAGGCGAGTCCGGATGGCGGCGGTCGTCTGTCCCACTCCCCCCGAATACGCCGCCTGCCGGGCCGCCCTGCGGCTGGAACAAGAGCGGAAGATGGGCGGAAGGCTGGTGGCCGGCTTCGACGGGCCGGGAATGTCGCTCCGGGCCGTCAAGGCCTGGCCGGGCAAGGCCGCCTGCGCCTCGGCCGCTCAGCTCCTCATCGACGTTTTCCGGCCGCATGTTGTCTGCGATATCGGAGCCGCGGGCGCGCTGGATACGGCGCTCGAGCCGGGGACGGTCATCTGCGTCGAGCGAGCCTACGAATACGACGCCGTTCCGCTCGAGGATTTTTCCTCCCGGGCCAAGGAGCTGACGTTTTCCACGGCGCTCGCCGGGGCTCCCGCCCGCGTGAAGAAAGCGATGCGGGATTTCATGAAGAAGGCGCAGATCCGGCTTCCCGGGCCGCCGCTCATTTTCGGCGATGTCGCCTGCGGGGAGAGGGATGTCGGCGACGCGTCCTTCCGGGACCGGCTCCGAGAGGCGTTCCGTGCGGCGGCCTGCGATTGGGAGACCGCCGCCGTGCTCCGGACGGCGGCGCGGAACGACCTCCCGGCCCTGTCCTTCCGGGTGATCACCGACCGGGCGGATCGCAACCTCGAGGCCGACTACCGGAAGAACCTCGCCCCGGCCCTGGACCGCCTCGGCCGCTTTCTCACCCTGTTTTTCGAGGAAAAAAGTCCGCTTTCATTGTTTTTCGGATAGGGCATCTCGTCCGCGCCGCTTTTTCGTTCGACCGGACCACCAGGGTATTGGCCCGCTGTCGGATGCTCTATTTCAGATATTTCTCCGGGATGGGATTTCCGGGGGTTTCATCCTCCCAGCCCAGGGAGAAAATCCGCCATTCCCCGTCAAGGAAGCACAACTGAAGGCTGTTGACCCCGAGCGTGGATTTCTCCGAACTTCCTCCGCGTCGCATCCCGGGGACTTTATTGTTTCCGGTACAGGATTTTTCCGCCGACGATCGTGGCCACGACCTCCGTCTTCAGGATGTCCTCCTCGGGAACGGTCATGATGTCCCGGTCGAGGACCGTGATGTCGGCCAGCTTGCCCGGGGTGAGGGAGCCCTTGATCTCTTCCTCGAAGGCGGCGTAGGCGCCGTTGAGCGTGTAGGAGCGCAGGGCTTCGAGGCGCGTCATCTTCTGCCCGCCGTAGAACACCTCGCCGTTCTTCATCCGGCGCGTCATCGAGGCGTAGAGGCTGGGGATGGGGTCGACGTCCTCCACGGGCGCGTCCGTACCGTTGGAGATGACCGCTCCCGAGCCCATGAGCTTCCGCCAGACATAAGCCCCCTCTTCGGCGCGCGCCTCGCCGAGACGCTTGAAGATCCATGGGCCGTCCGAGGTGCAGTGGATGCCCTGCATGGAGGCGATGACTCCCAGCGCGCCGAAGCGCGGGATGTCGTCGGCGCTCAAATGCTGGGCGTGCTCCACGCGCCAGCGGAGATCCTTCTTTTCCGGACGGGCTTTGAAGGCGGATTCATAAATGCTCAGAACCTCCCGGTTGCCCCGGTCGCCGATGGCGTGGACGCAGAGCTGGAACCCCTTCTCGGCGGCGATGCGCGCCGTTTCGGCCAGGGCATCCAGCGGCTCGGTGTTCAGGCCGGCGCTCGAGGGCAGGTCGCTGTAGGGCTCGAGGAGCCAGGCGCCGTGGGCGCCCAGCGCGCCGTCGATGAGCCGCTTGATCGACCGCACGGTCAGGTGGCGGTTTCCGTAGCCGACCAGCCGGTATTCCCCGGCCCGCGCCTCGAGCGCTTTGTTGCCCTCGGAGAGCATGGCGTTCATCCGCACGCCCAGCCGGCCCTCGTCGGCGAGCTTTTTATAGAGGTCGATGGTCGCGAACGACACTCCCGCGTCATGGACCGAGGTGAGGCCCTTGGAGAGGCACTCTTGGGAAGCGAGCGCGGCCGTTTTCCGCGCCGCGGCCTCGGCCTCCTCGGCCGTGCGGCGTCCGACCTCGTGGGCGTAGGACCGCCGCAGCAGTCCCTGAGCGGTCTCGATGAAGACGCCGATGGGATTGCCCGCCGCGTCCTTGACGATCTCGCCTCCGGCCGGCGCCGCGGTCCGGGGGGTGATGCCGGCCAACTCCATGGCCTTGGCGTTGGCGATGGCCGAATGCCCCGAGGCGTGGGTCAGGAACACGGGGTTTTGAGGCGAGACGGCGCTCAGCCGATCATGGAGCGGAAGCCCGTTGACGTTCGGCTCGGGGACTTTATCCCATTTCTCCTGATGCCAGCCCCGGCCGTTGATCCACTCGCCCGGAGCCGCCGTCTTGACCGCTTCGGCGACCAGGGTCACGATGTCGTCCCAGCTCCGCGTCCCGGTCAGGTCCAGGGTCTGCTTGGCCTGGCCGATGCTCATGAAGTGCAGGTGGGAGTCGATCAGGCCCGGCACGGCCAGCCTTCCCTGGAGGTCGATGACCTCCGTCCGCCCGCCGATGTATTTCCGGATCTCCTCGGTCGTTCCGACGGCCGCGATCTTGTCCCCGCGGACGGCCAAGGCTTCCGCCTCGGGCAGGGCCTCGTCCACGGTGACGACTTTGCCGTTGAGAAGAACCAGGTCGGCCGGCGCGGTTTCCTGACCGACCGGCCCGGCCGCGCCGGCGAAGACCGCCGCCGCGACCGCCAGCAGCACGGTCAAAAACCGGCTCGGGACACGAACCCTTCCGATGCGCATCGGGAATCGAGGGATGCTCATGTGACGACCTCCGTCGGTTGAATCGGTTTGATACATCATTTTTATTGCATTTCGCCCTTTCTGACAAGCCTCCCTCGGGGGATGAAGGGCCGGATGCGGCCCTTCCCCCCCATCGATCCGGCATGGACGCGCGCTCGTGCCCGTGTCCCGCGGAATCTCAAATTGCCGCGGACGGTCCTTTGGAAGAGAGAAACGCGAAGAGGGTTCACCCCCAAGTTAACTGAAAGGAATGTGCTTCTGTTGACTTTATGACGCTGAAGGCATTATAAAAGAGACAACTCTGAAACAAATCGGGATGACCGGACAAACGCTCCTCCATTATCGCCTGACCGAAAAATGCGGCGAGGGCGGGATGGGAGCCGTTTACAAGGCCGTTGATACGCATCTCGATCGTCCCGTAGCCCTCAAGATTCTGC
>VGJG01000137.1 GCA_016867615.1 Candidatus Aminicenantota bacterium
GAGTTGAGCTGGGCTTCGGAGAAGAAGTACTTGTCCGGGTTCTCCAAGATGTCCGCTTTCAGCGGCGGGAATTCGGCGGCGAAGGTCTCTTCTTGAAACATCCCCCACAGGGCTTGGCCCACTGAGATCTTGCCGGTGTGGATCAGGTAGAGATGCTCGATGGAGATCCGCTGCCCGTTGGGATTGATGCCGGGGCTGCCTGCCAGCTGGGGGAACTTGGCCGGCAGGGTGTACTCCGCGACTATCTGGTCGAACGTCTTGCCCGCCCGGATCATGGCGGGCACGTCGGCCAGCAGGGCCTGCAGGTAGTCGAAGCGGGAGCGGAAACCCGCGGCGCTGAGCTCGCCGTTCCAATGGCCGGGGACGTAGAGCTTGATCTCGCCCCCGCGGTCGAGCAGGGCCTGCCAGTTCCGAACCAGCACGGGATAGTCGGCCGTCTCGCCCGAGTGGACGGCGAAGGTGGCCAGGCAGCCGGGCGTGTCGGTGAGCCACTTGTCGCACATCATGTCGCCGGTGAACAGAATCCCCTTCTGCCGGGCGAAGATGAGAATGTCGCTCTTGGTGTGGGTGCCGCCGGCCTGGTACAGCTCGAAGGCGACGTCGCCGCAGTCCAGGGTCATCGTGTCGGTGAACGTCTTGGTGGGGAAGGTGGGCGCGGGGTTCATTTTCAAAAATTCGACGGACAGGGTATTGATGATGATCCGCTCCTCGGCGGCCGCTTTCTTTCCCTCGTCCAGTGTTCCCGACGCGATCTGGTCCTTCTGGCGCTGGATGTCCTCGATGCGCCAGGTGATCCCCTGCGCGCGATGGCCCGCATCATCCCGCATCATCTCCGCCACGCGCTCGTGGGCGACGATCTGGCAGTCGGCGTAGACGCCGTTGCCGTTGGTGTGGTCGGCGTGGCCGTGGGTGTTGATGAGGTACTTGAAGTCGCCCCGCCCGAGCTCCCGGGCGATGACCTTGCGGAACGCCTGGTCCAGCTTGGGAATGTCGGTGGTGTCAATGACCACGATTCCCTCCCGGGTGGCGACGGCGCACACGGCGGTGGACGAGACATGGTCGCCCACCCACAGGCGGACGACGCCCGGCGCGAGCTGTTTCACGTGCAGGGGCAGTCCCTCGACGGTTTCGCCCGCGCAGGCCAGGCCCGCCAGGGCCGCCAGCAAGGCCGTCACAACAACCGATCGATGCAGCATGGTCTTCCTCCTCTAAAAAAATTTCCGATGTATGCGCATCCGATCACCGCTCATTTTTGCCGGAACGGGACCGGCGGTCGGATGATCTCGGCCGAAACCCAGCAGATATTCCCGTCCCTCGTAAAGAACAATTTGGCCTGAGGGCCATCCTTGGAGACGATCCCCGGCGCGAAAACCTCCGGCGTCATGCCCGGCGGCTTCTGACCGAGGTAAGGTCCCTTAAGCCTCGGAACATCTTCCTGCCGCGCCATGGCGACGGCCCCCCAGGCGATCAAGCAGACGATTAAAAGCGCGCCCGAGGAATTCCATCGGTTTCTCTTCACGGAAACTTCTTCATTTCCCCGGCCGGAGCTTTTCGATGACGTCGGCGCGGGCCCAGTAGGCGTGGCTCTCGCCGTCGCGCTGGCTGAGGAAGAAGAGATACTTGCCGTCAGCCGTGACGATCGGGCAGAGCTCGATCGAGGGGCTGTTGACCTCCGGGCCGAGGTTGACGGGCTCGGACCAGGCGCCGTCCGCCCCGCGGAAGCTCACCCAGAGGTCGTACTGCCGCGAAAAGAGGAGATAGCTTCCGTCGGGCGCGATGAAGGGGCTTTCCTCCCCGGCCGCGGAATTGACGGGCGGGCCCGCGTTGACCGGCTTTTCGTATTTTCCGTCGACGAAACGAGCCACATAAATATCGTTCATGCCCAAGCCGCCCGGCGCGTTCCCGGCGAAATAGACGTCGCCCTTCCTGTCCAGGGAGAATTCCCAGTGCATATTGAGCGAGTTGACGTTGGGATCGAGCGGCCGCGGCTCGGACCAGCCGCCGTCGGTCCTGTCGACCAACCAGATCTTCTCGCTTCCCATCTGCGTTTCGCCCGGCAGAGGGCGGCGGGAGATGAAATACATCCGCTTGCCGTCCCCGGAAAAGAAGGGAACATCGTCCTGGCCGTTCGGCCCGGAGAACGGCGCCCAGGCGGGCGGCGTCCAGCGCCCGTTGATGCGCTTCATCATCAGCAAGCCGCCCCGGCTATAGATCTCCCCGGGAAATTCCACCATGGGCGCCCAAGTGACCTCGTTTCCGTCCGGTGTAAAGACCGCCGTGCTGTGAATCCCCCAGATTGAAGAGATGATGCCCGGGCCGAACAATTCGGGCTTGTCGCCCGGCGGCGTTTGACCGAGATAGTCTCCCTTGAGGAGGGGAAACTGGATTTCCGACTTGTCGGCGCCTTTCTCGGCCAGGAGCGCGGATACGGCCTCCATGTTCCTTTCCTGGGCGACGTTATAAGCCGTTTGGCCCATGATCGTCCGGGTATTGAGGGGAGCCTCTTTCTCGATGAGGATCCGGGCGGCGTCGGTCCGGCCGTCGCGGGCGGCATAGTGCAGAGGCGTCCAGCCGAACCGGTCGGGCTTGGCCGCGTCAAACCCTTTTTCCAGGAGGAAGCCCACGATCTCCGCGGACCCGCCCGCCGCGGCGGACTGGAGGAGCCAGCCGCCTGTCGGGTCGACGGTTTTCAGGTCCCGCCCCCCGTCGGTCAGGCGATTGAAGAGCGCGACCAAGCCGTTGGAAACGGACTGGGAGAGCATCATCCCCCACTGCCGGCCTTCCCTCGGCACGGCCGCTCCTTTTTCGAGGAGCAGGTCGATGAAATCGGCCTTGCCCCGCCAGGCGGCGAGCTCGAGCGCCGTCGAGCCGAACTTGTCGGCGGCGTTGACGTCCGCGCCGGCTTCGATCAGGACCCGGCCCGTCTCCGCCTGTCCGCGCTCCCGGGCGCAGTGGATGAGGGCCGTGCGCTGATAGTCGCATCTCGCCTCCAGGGCGGCTCCCCGCGCCAGGAGCGCGGCCGTCGCAAGTTTATTGTTGTTCTGCGCCGCGACGTGGAGCGGCGTCAAGCCTCTCTGGCCAGGGGCATCGATCTTGGCTCCCTTGTCGAGGAGAAAGTTGACAAGCTCGACACTTCCACCATAAGCGGCATAATGGAGGAGGGTATTGCCGTCGCTGCCGCGCGCTTCGACGAGCTGCGGAGATTTTTCGATCAAGGCCTTGACGGCGGCGACATCCCCCTTGCGCAGGAGGTCGAAGACCTCCTGAGACTGGGCGAAGGCCGAGAAGGCCGACAGCAAAACAAACAAACTCAGGATCAACGGAACGGCTGTTTTTCGCACGATATTCTCCTTCACGATTCGTTTCATCGAATCACTTAGCGATCTTGCCTTTTTCGTAGATGAATTTCTGCCCCATGGCCATGGGGACATGAACGGGCAGGGCGGGGAAGCAGGCCTGCATGGCCTTCTGGAAATCAAGATACCTTGTGTTTCCTGCCTGGCCGTGCATGGGGAAGGCGGCCCGGACACGGAACTTGCCGAAGAAATCCAGGTTCTGAATCGTGTATTTCTGACCTTCCTCAAAAACGGGAAAGACAAAGGCCAGGTCGATGGACTCGGTCTTCGTTCTCAAATAATCATTCTCGGAAATCGCGTCGTCGGGCCGGCAGTCGCCGTTGTGGTAGATGACCAGCCCGTCCGCTTTGACCAGCCAGGCGACCTCGGGGACTCCGGAGTGATGGGAATTGATCGTGGCGATTTCCAGTCCGTCCGTCTTGAGCTCGGCCCTGGGGCCGACGAGATAATGAAAGGAAGGGTCCTCCGCCGCCCGCCAGCCGAAATAATAGCCGATGTCCGGGACGGCCTCCCGCCAGCCGAAGATCACCGGGTCGAAGTGGTCGTCATGGGAGTGTGAGACGAAGACGCGGACTTTCAAGCCCGCGATTTCAGCCGGGTCGACCCATCCGTCGGACAGGGACGGTTGCGCCGGCTTGGACTTGGACTGCTGTCCGTCGCGCTTCTCCTGGTAATCGAAAATCAGCAGATGGTTTCGGGTCCGAACCGCGAAGCCGCAATGGCCCAGGTACCAGACGAACGCCCCGCCCGCGGGCGGGGCCTCGGGCATTGCGGAGTCAAGGGATAACAGCGCCGCGGCTTCCTCAGTTCCGGGCGACCGAACATCTCCCGCTCTGAGAAACAACGAAAACAAAACAAAGAGCATGACAGCCAGAATCAGAATCTTTATCAGCCGGCGCGAGATGAACAAGTCGCTCTTGGGCCTCTCGTTCGGTCTGACGGAAGCATAGATGAGGCAGCTCTCGACCGGGGCGATATAGGCATGGAGGGTTTGGGCCCCGGCATTGATCGGCGCGGCCGGGCTTTTTCTCCTGACTGACTTCCTCGTTATCCGCAAAAGGATACGCTCCGTCTGATGTGTTTATTTCAAGAAACGTGCCAAGCGCCCCCTTCAGCGCAGGTCTCATTATTAGTAACTTATTACCAAAAAAATCTCAAGGGGGCCGCGGCGGAGTCGGATGGTGTCAAAAAACTTTACAGGCATCGCGGAGCGGCGCCCTCCCCGCGCCTTGACGGTCGCGCAAGCCTTCCGTTATCCTGCAGCCGGGAAGACAGGCGGAGGAGGAATGAAAGACACGCTCCGAGAGACGCTCCAGGCCGTGATGCCCCTGGCGGCGCTCGTGCTCGTCTTCCAGGCCGCGGTCCTGTCCATGCCCGCGGCGGTCATCGTCCGCTTCCTCGTCGGGACGGTCATGGTCACGGCGGGGCTGTTTCTTTTCCTGCAAGGCGTCCGGACGAGCCTCTTGCCCATCGGGCGGGCCATCGGCGCCGAGATGCCGAAGCGGGTCTCCTTCGGCGTCCTCCTCGTCCTGGCCTTCGCCCTCGGGTTCGCCGCCACCGTGGCCGAGCCCGACGTCCGGGTCCTGGCCTACCAGGTGGACATCGTCTCCGGAGGAGAGATCGGCCGCGGAATCCTCATCCTTTCCGTGGCCCTGGGCGTGGGCGTCTCGGTCAGCCTGGCCATGCTGCGCATTTTTCTCGGCGTGCCCATCGCCTGGATCCTGGGCGTCGGCTATGTCGCCGTCCTGGTCCTTTCGTTCTTCGTGCCGGCTCATTTCGTGCCCGTGGCCTTCGACGCCGGCGGGGTGACGACGGGTCCGGTGACCGTGCCGTTCATCCTGTCCCTGGGAATCGGCGTCGTCTCCGTCCTGGGCGGCAAGTCGGCCCTGGCCGACGGGTTCGGGATCGTGGGCCTCGCCTCGATCGGCCCGGTCGTGGGCGTCATGCTGCTGGGGATATTCTACGGATGAAAGACCTGCTCGCCTTCCTGGACGTCGGCGGCACGGCCCTCGAGGTCCTGGCGGCTCTGGCGCCTCTCGTCCTTTTCTACGCCGTCTTCGAGGCGGCCTACCTCCGGTCCCCCCTCCGGCTGCTGGCCCGCACGGCGGGCGGCCTGGGGCTGACGTACGCCGGGCTCGTCCTCTTCCTCCAGGGGGTCAAGGTCGGGTTCCTGCCCGTGGGCGCCGAGATGGGCAAAGCCCTGGGCGGCCTCGACGCGCAATGGGTCCTCGTCCCCTTC
>VGJG01000138.1 GCA_016867615.1 Candidatus Aminicenantota bacterium
TGATCAAGACGCTGGTTTCCATTGTGTTGGCGGTCTTCAGCCTCCTGGCCGTGCTCGTCCTTATCGCCGTCCGGTGAGCGGACGGAGAGGAAGGGCCGCGCGCCGCGGCGACGCCCTCCTGGCCGGGAACCTCCCGCCTACCTGCTCATAACCAGAGTGTCGCTCTGGGTATAGCCCTGGGGGACCTGGAACACGGCCGCGGGGGGAGTTTTCTGGGCGATCTCGACGACCTCCATCGTGGAGCGCATCGGGGAGCCCATCATGTCGATCGTCGTCTCGGAGGCAATCCAGAATCCTTTGATCTTTTTCATCTCCGCCAGGGAGGCGGCATCGAGCATCATCGTGCCCTGCAAGACGTGAGTCATGTACTTGTCCAGGACAAGGGAATAATCGAAGGGCACGTTCGTCGAGGCCCAGACGGTCATCTTGATGGGCATCATCATCGTGATCGTCGCTTCGTATCCCTGGCAGTTCCAGGAACCGATCTGTTTCGTCGTGCCCAGGGGGCGGACGGCGACCGTCATCTTCATCAGACTGGCCATCTGGGCGTACTGGGGGGGGAGCAGCTTGGCCATGTCCAGAGGCAGCGAGGCGACGGTGTACGTCCGGCTCTGATGGTTGACGAAAACGACCTGGCTTTTTTTCAGGTCGACCAGTACGGACATTTCAGGGGTGATGCTGGCGAACCGGTCCGTGCCGATCCATTGCTCCTGAAAATCGTCCTTGGCCGGCTGGCTCTGGCCCATCATGGAGAAGGCGTCGGTGTGGGTCTTGGCCTTGACGTAGGTGTCCGCGACGGCGAAGGCCGCCAGGGCCAGGAGGGAGATCAAGAGAGCCGCTGTTTTTTTCATCCGTTTTCTCCTTTCCGGCCCGACGGGGGGCCGGGTGTCGTCTCTTTCTTGTATTAAAGGAAGCGGGGCCTTAAAGCCTCAGGAGTATGCCGGCCGCAAGACCGAAGCCGCCGAAATCCACGGCGGCCTCCTCGGCCCGCGAAAAAGCCGGACCCGAGGGAGGCTGGGAGAGCACATCGACCAAAGTGAAGGTCCGGCCGTCGCCCAGGCCGTAATCGAGCACGTAGAGCGTTCCCTCCCGGCTCGCTTCCCCGCCCTCGCTCGAGGAGATGCCGACCTTCCCCGTAAATTCGCCCAGCGCCGCCCGGCTCGCCCGGCCCTCGAGATACACCGAGAGGTGGCGCCCCAGCTTGAGCTCGACCCCCAGCCCGCCGTCATAGCCCAGGCCGCTCGCCTTCAGGTCGTAACGGTCCTCCTCCCAATAATCCTCCCACTCCCTGCGGTAGACGACCCGCGCCCGGGCGAGATAGTAATAAGACGCCCCGGCATGAAGGCTGATATCGATGACATCCGTGAGGCGGATGCGTCCGAAGAATCCCGCGCGGACGGGGACGGCCTCCGGAGATATTTCAATGCGCTGGCTCTCGGGGACCAGGCCGCCGTTCCCCTCGGCGCTCGAACGGAAGACGACCCCGGCCGTCTCCCGGCCCGCTCCCATGCCGAAAGACAGCCAGGAGGTCAGGGGGAAGAGGACATCCGCGGACAGGGCCGGGCCCCACAGGGAGCCGCCGTCGGCCAGGTCGGTTTCGACACCCCACCGGGAGCCCAATTGCTCCCACAGGCCGAGCCAGCCGCGGAATCCCCGGCTGAGGTCGCCGCCGTTCATCAGGCCCAAGCCGCCGCCGAGGCGCAGGGCCGTTCGGCCGTCCGGGGAGTCCTCGGCCCGGGCCGGGGCAAAAAACCCGAGCGACAGGAAGAGGGCCAGAGCCGCGCCCAGGGATCTCAGGGGAGACAAGGCGCGGCGGCTCATATCCGGAACACGACTCCCAGGATGAGCGAGACGCCGCTGAAGTCGACACGGGTCCGGCGCACGTCGCTCATGACGGACCCGGAGGGTTTTGTCTCGGAGACGTCGAGGATGTCCACCGAGCCGAGCGCGCCGAGGTCCAGCCGCTCGTTCCACAGCAGTCCGCCTACGGAGCTGGTCCATCCCGAGCTGTCCGACTTGACCACGTCTCCCTTGAAATTGGAGAAAACGGCGTACCGACCCCGAGCCTCGAGCGTAAAGGCCAGTCCGCGGCTGAGGACGTATTCCAGGCCCAAGCCGCCCTGGAAGCCCAGGCCGCCCCCCTGGACCTTGAACTCGTTCAATGTCCAGTCGCCGCTCGTTTCACTCAACCTCTGGGAGGCGTATCCCCAGGCGGGATGCGGGCCCAGGCCGGCATGTACGCCGAAGGCGAGCCTTCCCTTGGCCGGAAGGAAATAATAAAGGTTGACCGTCACCGGCACGGCGATCATCCGCGTCTCGGCCGTGTAGGTCAGGGGCTCCCGTCCGGCGGCGGCCGGCGTGAAGGCGATGTCCGATTTTTGAGAGGATTGGATGACCCCCACGCCCAGGCCGGCCCGCAGGGAGCGGCCGATGCGGTAGAACACCTCCCCGCCGCCGGTCAAGCCGAACTCCGCGGGACGCACCTCGCTCCCGGCCGCATAGGACAGCAGCCCGAAGATGATCTCATAGAACTCCGCCCAGCCCTTCTGGCCGGAGTTGAATTCCCCGCCGTCAAGACAGTTCGCTCCGAAATACGCTTTTAAAGTCAGCGCCTCGGCCGCGGACTGAGCGCCGGCCGCGGAAGGCCACAGGGCCGCCCACAGGCCCACAGCAAGCACGCCGATGATCTTCTTCATGACATCTCCCGGGGACTCAATATTCTATAGGTTTTGCCGCAGGAGTCAACTTGGAGATAAAAAACGCGGGCCGGAAAGCGGCTGCCCGGGCCGGATTCGGGGAGTCGCATGAAAAGCCCTCTCGGAAGCCGTCTTCAGTCCGGGTGTTTCAGGCGGGGTGCGAGAGCCAGCGGGGGGATTTGAACCCTCGACCTACTGATTACGAATCAGTTGCTCTACCGGCTGAGCTACGCTGGCTCGGCGCGTTTCCGCGCCAGATCACATTAAACAAATCGTCTGCACCTGTCAAGAAATCCCCAGACATCCGGAGCATCTCCAAATCTGTGATAGCAAGATGTTCATGGAAGGGTGGCGCGGCGAGGGGGCCCCCCGCCCGCGCGCAGCAGCCCGGCTGCGAGCACGGCCGGGGGAGAGCCGCGACAGGACCCTATTGATGAATTCCCAATATCACAGGTTTGGAGATGCTGCCCAAGGCGTCTTTTCATTCTCCCCGAATTCGTTTACAATACAACGCGGAAATTCCGGAATAATCAAGACAGGTCCGTGTCCAAAGCGAAACCCCATGAGCGGCTCGATCATAAAAAAGCTCGACATCCAGGGCTTTAAATCCTTCCCCGACCGGACCCGGATCGTCTTCCACCCCGGCATCACGGCCATCGTCGGCCCCAACGGCACGGGCAAGAGCAACATCGTCGACGCCCTGCTGTGGGTCCTGGGCGGGCAGCGGGCCCGCTCGCTCCGGGGGGAGAAGGTCGAAAACATCATCTTCAACGGCAGCGCCAAGAAAGCCCCCCAGGGCATGGCCGACGTGACCATCTCCCTCCACGACCCAGACGAGGAGCTGGTCATCTCCCACCGGGTCTTCCGCTCCGGGGAGGGCGAATACCGCCTCAACGGCAAGGCGGTCCGCCTCAAGGACATCCAGGACGAGCTGTGGAAGCGCTCGATCGGGGAGAAGGAGTACTTCGTCATCGAGCAGGGGACGATCGGCCAGTTCGTCACCTCCAAGCCGAACGAGAAGCGCCTCCTCCTGGAGGAGGCGGCCGGAACGGCCCTCTACAAGGACAAAAAGCGCCAGGCGGAGAACAAGCTCGAGAGCTCCGAGCAGAACCTCGTCCGCCTGGAGGACATCATCGACGAGGTCGGCCGGGCCCGGAACTCGCTCCAGAGGCAGGCGCAGGCGGCCAATCGCTACCGCAGGCTGCGGGAGCGCATCCGGGAGCTGACCGCCCTCCACTTCCGGCGCAGGCTGTTCCACCTCGAGCGCGGCCAGACCGAAGCCTTCCGGCAGTACAACGACTTCATTCTCCTGGAGAAAGAGGCCCTGTCCCGCCTGGCCTCCGCGGAGAAGGACCTGGCCGGGAAACGCCGCGAGGCCTGGGAGCTCGAGCAATTCCTGAAAAAGGCCCGGGAAACGGTCTTCACCCTCCGCTCCAGGACGGACCACCTCGAGGCCGAGGCCGACTCCGAGAGGAAAAAGATCGGGTTCTTCGACGAACGCCGGAAGCGGTCCCGCCTCGACACCGAGGATCGGCGCCGGGAGCTCGAAGCCCTGGCCGCCGAGGAAGAAGAGACCGCCTCTCAGAAACAAAATCTCGAAGGGGAGATGTCCCGGCTGGAGAAAAACATCGAGGCGGCCGAGGAACGGTCCCGGGGATGCCGCTCGCGCCTGACCGGCGAGGCCGAGGATCTGGAGACGCTCCGCGGCCGGCACCTGGCCCTCATCGCCCGCTCCGCCGAATTCAAGAACGAGAAGGCCAAGCTGGAGAAAGAGCACGAGCTCCTCCGGCGCCAGGAAGCGAGGCTCGACGAAAAGCGGGGCGCCGTCCGCGCCCGTATCGCCGAACAGGACGAGCAGCTCCGCCGGCTGGAGGAGGAGATCGCCGGGCAGGCTTCGAAGCGCCGCCGCCGGGAAGAAGAAGCCTCGGCCGTATCCTCGGCGCTCGAGGCCCGCCGCCGGGAGTGCGCCGCCCTGGAGACGGACTGGGCCGAGAGCCGGGAAAGGCTCACCCGGGCGACCGTTCAGCTCGGGGCCCTCCTCAAGCTGCTCGAGTCCCGCTCTCCGGGCTCCGGCTCCGGGCCGGACAGCGCCGGAGGGGCGCGGCTAGCGGACCTGATCGTCGCCGACGCCGAATCCGCGTCGCTCCTGGACCTCCTGTGGAAGGAGGAATCCGGAGCCGTGGTCGTGGACGCGGAGGAATTCCTCTCCTCGCTCGGCGGCCAAAAACGTGAAGGGCTGTTCCTTCTCCAGGGCCCGGCCCGGGAGGGAACGGACGGCCACCCGGCGGACGGAGAGCCCGGCGTCCTCGGCCGGGTCAAGGCCCGCGTCCGGCTCCGCCCCGGAGGCGCCGCGCGGCTCGACCGGCTCGGCGACGCCGCCGTCGTCGACGACCTCCGGACGGCCGTCGCCCTCTGGCTCAAGCATCCCGGGGGGGCTTATATCGCCCGCGACGGGAGCCTCCTCCTTCCCTCGGGACTCTTGAGAGCGGGCTCGAAGGAGGAGGGGCTCTTCTCCCTGCGCCGCGAGGCCCGGGAGCTCGAGGAGTCCGTCGCGGGGCTTGACAGCGGGCATTCCGCTCTAACCGCGGCTCTGGAGAGCAAGAAGAAGGAGCGGGACGCCCTCGAAGCCGAAAAGGCGGAGTTCGAGGCCGGGATCGTCGAAATGGACCGGGCCGTTCAGGCCGCCGAGCGCCGGAGGAGCCTGCTCCAGGCGGAGAGGGAGAACTCCGACGGCGAGGACGCCCTGCTTCAAAAAGAGCGCGACATCCTGGGGGCCGAAAAGCGGGAAGTCGAGCCGCGCCTCGAGGAGATCGGACGCGAAGTCGCCTCCCTGGAAGATGAAGAAGCCCGTTTGCGGGCCGAGATGCAAAGCCGGGACTCG
>VGJG01000139.1 GCA_016867615.1 Candidatus Aminicenantota bacterium
ACGATGTTCCTCTCAAACTTCTTCGTTTCCGGGTCGGTGTCCGTCAAGTCGACGACCTCGCCCATGATCTTCGCCCCGGATTTGTCCGTCACCAAACGGACCCGGGGCCGGAAGAACAGCCGGGAATCCGATTGGTTCTCGACGACGACGCCCATCTCGCCCGTGTCCAGGAGGACGAGCGAGCCCACGGGGAACAGGCCCATCATGTTGATGAACACCTTCAGGATGACCGGGTCGAAACCGACGCCCGTGTCCGCGGCCATGATGCTCAGGGCCTGATCCCGCCGGAAGGCGTGGGGCCGGTAGGGGCGGGAGGTCGTCAGGGCGTCGAAAACGTCGCAGACCTTCACGATCTTGCTGAAGAAAGAGATGCTGTTCTTTTGCTGGTAGTTCGGATAGCCGGTCAAGTCGATGTTGACGTGATGCTCCATGGCGACGTTGATCGCTCCCACGGGCAGGGGGATCAGCCCGCTTTCCTTGAGCAGGAACAGCTTCTCCGCGCCCCGGTAGACGTGGCTCTCCATGACCTTTCTTTCCTCGGCCTCCAGAGCCCCCGGCTTGTCCAGAATTTCCTTGGGCAGCTCCATTTTGCCGTAGTCGTGGAAAAAAGAGCTGATCCCCAGCTCGGCCAGCTCGTTCTTGTCCAGACCCAGGCGCCTGCCGAGGGCGATCGACAGGATGCAGACGTTCATGGAGTGGTTCAGAGTGTATTCGTCGAAATTCTTGACCGTCGTCAAGCCCAACAGGAAGGCCTCGTTCTCCGAGATGTGGTCGAAGATGGACTGCATCAGCCTCCGGGTGAGCGACAGGGAAGGAAGCTTCCCCCCGGTGAATTTCTCGAACATGTCCTTGAGATGGGAGATGCCCATGAAGAAGACCTTGATGGCGTCCTCCTCGCGCCCGCCGCCGACGTCGAAGGCGGAGGCGGGCTCCAGGACGACGTGGCCGTCCAGCCGAAGCCGCCTGAGCTCGGCGGCGAGTGTTTCGAAGGGCGATCCCTCGGGGAACCGACGGGCCATGAGGAGCAGGAAGAGCTGGAGGGCCTCGCGGCTCAGACTGGGCAGGAAAAAGAGAACCCCGATCCCTCGCTTTTTCATCGTCTGGACGACGAATTTGAACAGCTCGTAGGAATTGATCGTGAAGCGGACCTTGGTGCCGTTGAAGAACAGGGTGTTTTGCCGGAGGAGAAGTCCGGCCTCCTGCTGGCGCTGGAGGATGCCCCGGGTCAATTCGAAGAGGGCGTTGATCTGCCTTTCGGCGATGAGATTCTTGGGTTCGTAGATTTTAACGACCTTGAGGGCCCGGCCCAGGTTTTCGACGAACAGGAGAGCTTCCCTGTGCACCTGGACATCGGGCGTCGTGGGCGTCGGGGGGGAGACGTCGACGGTTTGTCTTTCCAAGAAGCTATCTCCTGTAGTCCTGCTTCAGGGCTTCCCGGCAGGCCCGCCGGACCTTCCTGTTGCTCACCCGTCTGCCGCGCTCGAGGATGCTCCTGGCCTCGGGGGTGTTAACGAGGCCCAGGATGCCGACCGCCGCCAGCCGGGTGGCCGTCTTTCTGGCGCGACGCCGGAGCCCCGATTTCCGCCTCAGCACGTCTTCGAGAAGCATATACGATTCGTTCGTCCGGCTCCTTCCCAGGTAGTCGAGGAAGGCCGTTTTTTCGGCGAAGCTTTTGTTGTGGAAATCCTTGTGACGGATGATATCCCCGACCCTGTTCTGTACGACGGGGTCCTGAAAGAAACGGATGTTCTTGGCCGCGGCGATCCGGACTTCTCCCTCGTCGTCATCCAGGTAATCCGCCAGGGTGCGGCTGCGGAGCTCGTCGGAGGCCCCGCCCAGGGCGCGGACGGCCTCGAGGCGTATGGCGACCGGCCATCCCTCATGGAACGAGCTCAGGATCGGGACCGCTTTTTGGCCGGGCTGGATGCCGAGGATGTTGATGATCGTCCGGGTCAGCGAGGGGCGGCTCGGGGCCGCCAGCTTCAGCAGCGGGGCCGGGTCTTCGCGGGCCCGGCTCTGGAGGTATTCGGTCAGGGCGGCGTTGTAGGCGGGAGTTCTCAACTGGTCGTAGATTTCGCCCAGGATGAGCATGGTCTCCGGGCCCAGGAGCCGGATGTAGTTGAAGAAATCGGCGAAGTCCCGGGGGCGGTTCTGAATCACGCTGGATTTGACCAGGGAGAAGGATTCCGTGCTGCGGACGCGGTCCAGGAACTGCGTGATCAAGGACCCCGGCTCCGGATAGTCGAGGGACAGGCGCGCCGCGGCGGCGATGGTGTTGTTCAACAGCTGGGCCGCGCAGTCGAAACGGCCTTTGCGGATGAGATCCTGATGGATGCGGTCCATGACGCCCAACGCCTCGGAAAATTGCTTCGGCCGTCCTTCGAGATAAAGGATCTCGCTGATGAGGAACACCGTCTCCATCTCGGGGCACAACTTGCGGTTGAGCTGGAGCATCTGCTTCAGGATGAGGTCCTCCTCGTGGCTCAGTCGGGCGCCGCCGTCGCCCGCGGCCAGGCTGGTCTCGAGGTCCAGGGATTGATCGGACTCGGGGGTGAAGGCCGAGCCGTCCTGGATGGCGTGCCTGAGGCTGGACTGGTCCTCCGAGGTCAGGTCCACGGATCCGGTCTTGAGGGCGGCGGTGTCCACGTCCGGCGTTTGCGTGTCGAGGTTGAGGGCGATCTTGGCTTCCAGAAAGCTGTCGGGAGCGAAGCAGCGGATGTGGGGATAATCCTTCTCCCAGAGCAGATGGACGAGGTCCAAGTCCTCCAGGCGCGCCTCGAAGGCGTCTTTGAGGAGAAGGATGAAATCCAGAAGCTCCTCCTTCCTCAGGCCCTTGTCGAACAGGATTTTCCTCGTCCCGTCCTTGTACAACAGGAACGGCAGGCTCTTGAGGGCTTTTTCTTCACGAAAAACAGCCTTGTTCTCATAGTAAAAGGTGTATTCCCTGACACCTATTTCGAGCCTGAAATTCGTATCCAGAAAGCGGTTGAGCTGGTTCCACAGGCCTTCGAACAGGCGCTGCGAAGTGGAATGGTTGAGGGAGAAGATCTTGATGGAGGAGACGCATCTGGCCAGAAGGCTCAGGATTTCATGGACTTTTTCCAGGCCCCGGCCTCCCTCCGGTGAAGAAGGGGTTTTTTCAGTCTTTTCGCTTCTCGTCGTCCGCATTATTGCCACCCGGGCATACGACCGGAAAAAACCCGCCCTTTGACAGGATACGGCCTCGTCCCCCCGATGTCAAGCTTAAGGGGATTCGCCAATCGGGACGACTGAAAGCGGCCTAAAAAGAGCGCATAAGCTCGCGGATTTCACGGCTGATTTTAAGGGCGTCCTCGTATTTTCGCTGCCAGACGTTCCGGCCGAAGATCAGGCCGTCTGCCCCGGCTTCCAGGCAGAGGCGGCATTTTTCCATGAGTTCCGCGTCGCCGAGTTTGCTGCCGCCCGAGACCAGGACACCCGTCCTGCCGGCCGACCGGACGGCCCTCCTCAGGGCCTGCTCCTGGGTCATCTTTCCGAGCCGACCGTATTCCTTGAAGGGTGACTTGGGGTCCCAGGATTCGGGCTTGGGCGGCTCGGGGAGGTTGATCTTACATAAGGCGGCCCCCAGCTCGTTGGCCAGGCGGGCGGCGTAATCCACCATGGCCAGCGAGTCCCTTCCGCCGCCGCGCGTCTCAACCAGGGGGCCGCGGGGATAGGCCCACATGATGACCGGCAGGCCGTACCGTTTGGCCTCTTGCCGGACACGGGCGAACTGGGCGATGTCCTCGGTTTCGGCCGGGGAGCCGACGTAGAGCGTGTAGCCGACGGCATCGGCTCCCAGGCGGAGGGCGTCCTCGACCGAGGCGGTCAAGGGGGAGAAGGGCCTGTCTTCGGGCAGGATCGAAGTTTTGCCGTTGAGCTTAAGAACAAGGGGCACCCGTCCCGCCCACTTTTTCATGTGCTTGTCGGCCAGGCCGACATGGCAGGCGATGCCCGAAAAACCCGCTTCCTCCGCCAGTCTGAGCTCGAACTCGAGGTCGGCCGCCTCGGGGTTGTCGAAGAAATCCCTGGGTCCGTGCTCCAGGCCCTGGTCGATGGGCAGGAGCATGATCTTGCCGTTCCCCGGGCCGTGGGCGTACATCAGCCGGTAAAGACGGCTCTTCTCGCCCGGGCCGAGGCTGTCGAGGTCGATGTGGAACCTTTCGTGCGTACGGTTGTTCACGGATCCGTCTTCCTTTGAATGCGGGCGGCTGTTCATTGCCCACCCGTTGCGCCGCGGCCGTCTTCGAAAGTCCGGGTGATCTCAAAGACCGCGGGATTGGCCGGGTCGGGGCAGGCATGGGTCGCAACGTCGGGATTTTGGACCTTTTTATTCATGGCTGTCTCCTTGACCGGCACGGTTATGGCCGCGGCCGGCTCTCGCCCAGGGCTGGAGGCCGACATCCCCGCGCCCGGATTGCCCCCGCACCAGGCGCTCAGGGATATCTTATCCTCTCTTGCGCCGTCCGTTCAACCCCAGCTTGACGCCGCGCAGTGTTTTTTCGGTCACAGAGGCCGGGCGGCCTTCTTCAACCAGGCCGACTCGGAGGGACCGAGGAGAGGAGTCAGGGCTTTTCGCACCCCGTCATGGTAGGCGTTGAGCCAGGCAACCTCCTGCTCCGTTAGGAGCCTGCGGTCGAGCGCGGTTGTGTCGATCGGACACAGGCTCAAGGTTTCGAAGGTGAGGAACGTCTGACGGCTCGACGACCGCTTCTTGTCCACGACCACCAGGGCCAGATTTTCGAGCCTCACTCCGAAACGCCCTTCCCTGTAGAACCCGGGCTCGATCGAAGTCAGCATTCCCGGCTCGAGAGCCGCGCCCCGGCAGCGGGAGGGGGAGATCGCCTGCGGCCCTTCATGGACGCTGAGAAAGGCGCCCACGCCGTGGCCCGTGCCGTGACCGTAGTTCCAGCCCCGTTCCCAGAGGGCGGCCCGGGCGAAAGCGTCAATCTGCCGGCCCGCCGTCCCGCAGGGAAAGGAGGTTGTGGTCAGGGCGATGAGACCCTTGAGGACGCGGGTGAAGGCTTCTTGTTCCTCATCGGTCGGCCGGCCGAGGCAGACCGTCCGGGTGATGTCGGTCGTGGCGTTGCGGTACTGTCCCCCCGAGTCGATGAGATAGAGGCCCCGCCGCCCGATGGGGACGTCGCTTTTTTCATCGGCCGCATAGTGGACGACGGCCGCGTGCGGCCCGAAAGCGGAGATCGTCCGGAAGCTCGGGCCGCGGAAGAGGCGGCTCCGCCCCCTGAATTCCAGTAGCTTCCGCTCGGCGGCGAGCTCGGTGACCGTCCCGCTTGTCGCGGCCCGGTCGAGCCAGTGAAGAAATCCGACCAGGGCCGCGCCGTCGGCCGGATGCGCATCCCGGGCCCCGCGGATCTCCGCGGAGTTCTTGACCGCTTTGAACAGGCCCACGGGGCTCGGGGCGAAATGCCATTGCGTCCTTTTTCCCAGGGCGGCCGTCACCCATCGGCTGGTCGCGTCTTCGTCCGCCCAGGCGCGCAGCCCCCGCCGCGCGAGGCCGAGGAGCTCTCCGCCGAAGGAG
>VGJG01000140.1 GCA_016867615.1 Candidatus Aminicenantota bacterium
TGACCTCGGCCGTCCAACGCTCGGCATCCGGAGCTCGGGGGTAGGTGTAGACATTCAGGCCCGGCACGACGACCAGGGGCCGCCGGGGCGACGTCCCCTGGAGAAAAATATTGACCTCGTCGAAACCGTTCGGTCCGGAGCCGTCGACGAGGGGCGCATTGGCCCAGATCATGAGGTTGGTGCCGAATATATGGGTCCAGAAACTCGGCTGCAGAACCGCTCCCTCGCCGGCGGGCATTCCCCGCCAGAGATAGCGGCTGTTCCAGTCCAGGGAGGCTCCGAGATACACGTCCTCATCGGCCAGAGCGGGAACAAGGAGAGCGAGGAAGGCGACCGTCCACAGAGCGGCCTTGCTCACACCGCGCTCCGCATCCGCTTCCTTCCCCTTACAATGATCGATTGCTTTTTCACCGGAGTCATATTATAAACAAAGACCCGAGTCCATGGCAAAACACGCCCTGAAGCCATCCTTCTCCAGATCGGGACGAACGACGTCCCGGCCATTCTGGAGGGACGGTATTCCCTGGAGGACTTCGGAAACAACCTGGCGCTGATCCTTCGAGAATTCGCGTCCTACCGGAGCGGAGACGGCCGAAGGGCGGCCCTCCTGGTGGCCACCGTCCCCCTGTTCTCGGACACGGAGTCCATCCCAACAGCCTGGGCGAGGCCGCCCTGGCGCGGAACTGGACGCGTTCCCTTCGCCGCACGCTCTCGGCCGCGCGCGACGGAGGCCGCTAGGCCGAAGCCTAGGGTTCGATCACTCCGGCGGCGACGACGTTCGCCAGCCTGCTCCTGAGGGCGACGATCGAGCCCTTGTCGTCTGGATGGACGCGATTGGAGAGAAACAAGACGAACGTACGGGTCTCGGGATCGATCCAGATCGACGTCCCGGTGTAGCCCGTGTGCCCGTAGGATTTCGGGCCGAACAGGTCGCCGCCGCTCGTGGCGTAGGCGGAATCGAGGTCCCATCCGAGCCCGCGCCCGGCGAAGGAGGCGGCGGGGAAAACCTCGGTCATTCTTCGCACGCTCAAGGGGCTGAGGACGCGGCGGCCGCGGAAGGCTCCTCCGTCCAGGAGCATCTGACAGAACACGGCCAGGTCGTCCGCCGTGGTGAACAGCCCGGCGTTGCCCGAGACGCCGCCCTGCAATCGGGCCAGAGGGTCGTGAACGACTCCGCGCAGCGGCTCGCCCTTCAAGACTTGAGTGGGCACGCATTTCTCCCGCAGGGCGGGCGAAGGGTTGAACGTCGTGTGCCGCATCCCCAGGGGCTTGAAGATGTGCTCGGCGGCGAAATCGGCCAGGCTGCGGCCCGTGACCTTCTGAAGGATATGGGCCAGGGTGATGTAACCCAGGCAGCTGTACCGGAAGTCCCGGCCGGGAGGGCCGGACCGCGGCAAGCGGGCGATGGCCTTCACCAGGTCTTCGGTGGCCAGGGAGGGACCGAACATCGTTTCGATGTCCTCCGCCTCCGTCGAGGGAACGTAGGACGGCAACCCCGAGGTGTGCGTCAGGAGATGCCAGATACGGACCGGCTCCGGCGCGGCGCTTTCCTCCGCTCCCGCGGCGGGCTCGAACTCGGGGATGTGGTCCCGGACCTTTTCCGTGAGGCTGATCCTCCCCTGTTCGACCAGGACCATGAACGAGGTCGCCGTGGCCACGGGCTTGGTCAGCGATGCCGCGTCGAAGAGGGCGTCCTCGGTCATGGGCAGCCTCCGGGGAACGATCTGGCTCGAGCCGAAAGCTTGCCGTAACACAACGCGTCCCCGGCGGCCCACGATGACCACCGCTCCCGGGATGTCGCCCCGGCGCAGGGAGTCGTTCATCAAATCTTCCACGAGCTTCATCTGGGCCGCGGACAGCCCCGCCTCGGCCGGACGGCCCGATTTGACGCCCGCCTTGCGGCAGGCGGCCGGTCCGAAAGCCAACAGGGCCGCGATCACGATCAAGGCCGTCTTTTTCATGATCTCCTCCGGCTTCAGCGGATGAGGAGCAGGCGCTCCTGACGACCGTCGACGAAGCGCAGCCCGGCGGAGGTGAAGAGGGCGGTCTCCTCGTAGCCGATGCGGACGTCCTGCCCCCCCCACTCCGGGACGGAGGTGGTGCTCGAGAATTCAACGGCGTAAGCCGTGTCGGGATAGAGGGGATAGGCCATGCGCTCCAGGATGCCCTCGGGAGCCGACTCGGGAGGACGGGCGTCCATGATGCAGCCCGCCCCGTGTCCGTGATAGCCCAGGGGATGGGAATAGATCAGGGGGCGCAGGCCGGCCGCTCCGGCCTTGTCCATGGCCGAGCGGACGATCTCCAGCCCCGTCCGTCCCGCGCGGAATTCGGCGGCGAAGACGTCCGCCACGGCGTTGGCCCGGAGGAGGGCTTCCCTCAGCCCGCGCGGGGCGTCGCTCTCCCCCTCCCGGAGGACGTAGGCCTGCCACTGCATGTCCGTGCACAAGCGCAGGTAGCGGATGCCGACGTCGCAGTGCAGGAGGTCGCCCCGGCGGATCGTCTTCAAGTCGGGGTTCCTCTCAGCCTCCGCCCGCGAGCGCTGGACGGACACCGAGGGCTGGAACCAGGTCTCGAGCCCCAGCCCCGCTATGCGCTGCCGGATCCACCACACCACGTCGTCGGTCGTGGTCACGCCGGGGACGATGACCCTGTTGGAGAAGAACTCGGCGATGAGGTCGTGCGCCACGCCGGCGATGTGCCGGTAGACGCTCGATTCCTCCGGGGACCGCGTCTCCAGCCAGCCCAGGCACAGGCGCTCCCCGGGGACGAAGCGGGACACGAGGTCCGGGCCGAGGGCTCTCTCCAGGGCGTCCCTCAGGCCGGCGCTCAGGCCGTCGCCGAAAGCCCAATCCGCGGAGACGTTCACGGCGATCTTCCTCGGGTCGAGCTTCTTCAGGAGCTCGGCCAGGCTGTCGAGTTGGGGCCGCGACTTATCCGTCCAGGCGGGACGGTAGAGGTCTCCCAGGCCGTAATAGCTGCCGTTGTACCTGTCGACGCCCCCCTCCGCGCCGCGGTCATGAAAAACGAGGATCGCCGTCCTCCGGGCGGCCATGACCGGCTCGGGGACAAGGGTCAGGTAAACGGGGTCCTCGTTGTATTCCCTGTTGACCACCAGCCAGAGATCGATGCCCTCCCGCCTCATGATCACGGGCAGGATGTTCTCCAGGCGCCACTCCAGCCAGCGGTTGACCACCTCCGCCCGGGTCCTGAGGGGCAGGATGTTGTCGATGTCCCTTCCCCCCCGGGCCTCGGTGGAGACCGATGAACCGAACAGGATTCCCAGGGTCAGAACAGCCGGGGCCGCGGACCGCAGTCCGCGGGGCCGATGCGGGTTTGTCGTCATGGCCTCCTCCTCGGGAGGGATTATATCCGAACAGCCCGCACCGAGACTACGGGGAACATTCGGCAAAAAAAACCGGGCGCTCAGGGGCCGCCGCCCGGCCTCACGCTCTCGGAGGTCAGAACGCCGGGGAGAGCGTGAACTGGAAATACCAGTCCCTGTCCGACCTCTGGAAGGGGTGGACGTAATGCACGCCCGCGATCAGGTAGCCGAACAGGTTGGCCCTCAGGCCCACGCCGACCGAAGTCATCGGCTTCCGGTCGCCTCCCAGGAACCAGGCCTGGTTGTCGCTGTCCCAGGCGAGCCCCGCGTCATAGAAGGCGTAGGCTTCCAGGGGGTAGATGCCGTAGAAACCCTTGCCCAGCTTCAGGAGGCCGAACACCGGGAACCTGAGCTCCAGGTTGGCGACGGCCAGGCGGCTTCCGAACAGACGGCCCATGTCGAAGGCGCCCGGGCCGGCGGCGCCCGAAAAGGAGTAATAGTCGTAGCCGCGCAGGAGGCTTTCGTAGCCGATGAACAGCGGCCACAGCCTCTCGTCCTCGGCGCCCTTGCCGTAGCGCCCGAAGTGAAGGACGCGGAAGGCCAAGGTGAACGGCCGGAGGGGCATGAGGTATCTCCGGTAATCGGCCAGGACCTGGCTGAAATTCAAGGACCCCAGCCGGGGAGAGATCTCGAGGCGGTAGCTCTGGCCGACGACCGGCCCCGTGGCCCCGAAGATCGAGCTGTCGTAGACGAGGGCCGCGGAGACGTAGCCGTAGGCCAGGCTGTCGGGCGACGGCAGCTTCTCCCTCTCCCGGGAGAGGAGGTAGTTGTCATACAGGGAATAGACCAGGGTGTTGATCTCGGCGTCGTAATCGATGTACGACCCGCCGACCGTCAGGTCGAACCTCCGCACCCGGCTGAAGGGATAGCTGAGGAACGCCGCGACGTCGTAATTGATCTGCCTGAAGAGGTATTCCTGCTCGTAGTAAACCGGCAGGCCGTCGATGTTGCCGAAGCCGTAGCCGTAGCTGCCGTAGACGTAGGGGATGCGCTGCACGACCGCGCCCCAGTTCCAGCGGGACACGGAGTTCTGGTAGCCGACCAGCACGGCCGAATCGATCAGGCGGTTGTTGACCTGGAACATCGTGGCCAGGTTGTGGTAGCCGAGCATATCGCTCCAGTAGAAGGCCAATCCCCCGCCGAGGTAGGTCCCGAAGCGGTCCGCCCCCACGGCCACCTGCGGCTGGCTGACGAAATCGAGCATCAGCTTGGAGCTGTAGGGGGAGACGGGAAAGACGGCGTCCTGGGGCAGGCCGAACAGCGGGTTCTTGATCAAGCCCAGCACCTCCGAGCCCTGTCTTTCCACGGGCGGCAGGGCGGCCGGAGAATATCCGGCGGGCGCAACGGCGAGCTCCGCGCCCCCGAGCGCCTCGGGGGAGTCGATGGTGAAGATGCTGTAATTCCCCCCGTCGTACACGCTGTAGGCCAACCGTCCCGTCTCCGCGGCCACGGTCAGGGTCGGGCTGACGCCCGAGATGCCGCTGACGCCCGTCTGGATGTTCGTCACCTGCGTCAGCCGGGACGTGGACAGCTCGATACGGTAGATGTTCTTGATTCCGCTCCGGTCGGAGACGAAGTACAGGGCCCGGGAGTCGGAGGACCACTGGGGGTTGAGGCTGTCGGAATAGGGAAATGTCTCCACCTGCCGGACCTCGGAGGTTTCGGGGTCGATGAGCGCCAGCTGGTAGGCGCCGATGCTCAGGGTGGAGAGATGGGTGCTGAAGCGCTCGGTGACGAAGGCGATCCGGCGGCCGTCGGGCGACCAGGAGGGATGGATGTCCCCGTAGACGTCGTCCGTCAGCCGGCTCAGCGTGTCGGTCTTGAGGTCGTAGAGGAACAGGTCGCTCACCCCCCCGGACAGGGCCGAGAAGGCGATGCGGCCGCCGTCCGGCGACCAGGTGGGGTTGTAGATCTCGCCCAGCTCGGGGATGACGATGTTGCGCCGCACCTTGAAGGTCCGGGCGTCGAGCAGGACGAGCAGGGGCTGTCCCCGGCCCACGGCCCCGAAAACGAACTCCTCTCCGGAGGGGCTCCACGTCCCGGAGGAGTAGATGAACTGCAGGCTCTGGTACTCGGGGTTGAAGGCCGTCCGGGTGATCTTCTCCGTCCTCTTCCCCGTGCCGGTGTCGGTGACGAACATCTCGATCGAGAACAGGTCCTTGGACGACAGGAAGA
>VGJG01000141.1 GCA_016867615.1 Candidatus Aminicenantota bacterium
CTCTAAAAAGCAGCGGTTGGCCATGTAATGGTTCTCGATCAGGGCCAGGGACCGGATCGTATCGGCTAGGGCCGGCGCGTCGAGGGTCCTCTGGATCTCGGAGTCCCGCGTCTGGAGTTCGGCGATTTTGAACTCGAACTCCACCCAGGCGCGCTCGATATTTCTCCTCACCTCTTCATTCCCCCCTTGGAGGAGTTTCAGGACCGCCTGGGGGGAGGGCGTCCTGCCGAGCGCGTCGCGCAGCTTGTCGTAGGCCTCCGGGAAAAAGAATCGCACGCCCCGGTAGTAATGGTCGAGCTCCTCCCGCGTCCCGGTGAAAATGCCGCGCAGGATCAAGCCCGCGGTCGCGGCCGGGTGCTCCTCGGCGTAGGCCAGGGCCAGGGTCGAGCCCCACGACCCCCCGAAAATGAGGATCTTGCCCAGCTCGAGGTGAAGGCGGAGCTTCTCGATGTCGGCCACCAGGTCGGGCGTCGTGTTTTCCCTCAGCTCAAACAGAGGCTTGGACAGGCCGCAGCCGCGCTGGTCGAACTGGACGATGAGGAATTTCTCGGGATTGAAGAAACGGCGGTAATACGGCGAGCTCTTGGCTCCCGGGCCGCCGTGGAGAACGACGACGGGTTTGCCCCCCCGATTTCCGCTCATTTCGAAATATATCCGGTGGAGATCCGAGACCTGCAGCTCTCCGGTCCGGAACGGTTGGATGTTCGGCCACAACCGGACTTGTTGAGCCTGGGATTCCCCCGCTTGCCGGGCCAGCAGGAAGAGTGCGGCGGCCGCGACGATGCTCGCGGCTGAATTTTTGTTCATCGCGCCAAACCTCCCCTTGTTTTTCGATGCGGGACACCGTCTCCCCGCGGATACGGGAACAGCGCCGCGTTTGACATTGTCCAGTGATCGATGAAGGAAAACCCATGTCGCTTGAATGAGCGTGGCCGCCAACCGCCGGGGGCCGCTCGAATCTTCCGTTCGCGTCCTTGGCGATGACCGGAGAGGAGGCCGTGGCTAGCAGCGGAGTCATGAATCGTGAGGCGGTGCTTCCCGTCCAGGGCTTCGCCCGGCGCCGCATCGGCGCATCTCCCAGTCGAGCTTCTCCAGATACCCCTCCAGCCAATTGCTGGGGATGCCGATGAAGGTCTCGTCCCCGTGGGGAAGCCTTTTCCAGGCTTTTCGGGTTGTGCGGGCGACGTAGCGAGCCGTTTTGTCGTCGTCGCTTTTGTCCGGAAGGGAATCGAGGAAATAATCGCAGACGCGCAAGTGGGCGCCGGACCAGGCGCCCAAGATCTCCGGACAGTCGACGCGCAGCCTCTCCACGAGGTTCTTAAGGCGCAGGCGTTTTTCATCGGCTTTGCGGCGGTAGCGCTCCATCGACTCGAAGGCCTCCCTTTCCTCGACCGGCCCTGGATTTCCGCGGTCGATGAAATCTCCCAGGCTGCCGGCCGCTCCCTGCAGGTCGTCGATATCGCGACGCAAGCTTTCCAGAAGGAGGGCCTGTCCGCGATAGAACGCCTCGGCCTTCTCCGCGGCCAGGCGGGTCAGCGTCTCCTCGTCCTCGGCGCCGTTCACCATGTACTCGTGGGAGCGGAAATAATCGTAGAGGGCCCCGCATTTCGGGCAGCAGCGCACGTGCTTTTTTTCGGCATCAAGCGCCGGGTCGACCGCCGGCAGGATCAAAAGCCTTGCCGCATCTTGCGATAGAGGGCGGTCGTATTGCGGCGCCAGGTATTTGGAAAAGGAGGTCTCGACCTCTTTGAGCCGGCAGCAGACCGGGCAGGGCGCGATGGCTCACCTCCGTATCGGAATCGTTATCGCCCAGGTCGTTCCATCCAGCCTACTTCAGGGAGTATAAACAGGAGCCCCGAAGGGGTCAAGGACGGCTTCCGAACTGGTGCGGGAAGAGCCTTTCCCCCAAAGACCGCTAAAAATGAAGACCAAGAATGCCCGTGAACGTGATGTTCTCTTCTTCCCCGTCGGCGAGGACGGGATTCAGGTCTCGGCCATACCGGAACTCCAGATAATTGCCCCGGACGATCAGCCGGAACTTGAACCCTCCCCCCAGGACGTAGCCGTAATCCAGGTCCTCGACCTGGTTATCGAAGCAGGTCGAGCCCCGAACTCTCAAACTTCCGCTGATTTTTCGAGCGAAGAAGAATCCCCCGGAAAGGTAGACGGGCCGGACCGGGCTGACTTTCACCGGAAGAGGCGCCTCCAGGCAGATAACCCGCAGGCGGATGGGGGTTACTACGGGCAGCATGCCCCAACTGGAAAGGCTTCCTTCGACGCCCTTCATCGTAAGGGACAGGCCGGTCTGAAAAGTCACCCGGTTCAAGACCGAAAAATCGGCGAAATAACTTTCGGAATGTCGAGGCCTTTGGGGTCGAGGAGCAAGCCCTCGATATTTTTAAAACCGGATTTCGACCCCGCCGTCTAAGTCAAGGCCGCCGACCTTGAAGTAAAAGCTTTCGTGCTCCATCCGGCACGTCGACCAGGCCAGAAAGAGGCCGACGCCGACAGCATCGGTCAGACGATACGCGCCGCCTCCCTTGATAATGAACCCCACGGCATTTTCTTTCACCGTCCCCAGGACCGCATCCTCCTTGAAGAAAACCTCCTGAACCCCTGCTCCCAGATGGAACCGCAGCTTTTTCCCCGCCGGGATCTCATAGCGCATGCCCAGGGTGAGGGGCAAAAGCCAGACCTTGGTTTGCTCCTCTGTCACGGTGAGTTCGCCGGTCTTGTGGAGATAATCCACTCCGGCAAAGACGGAGACGTTTTTAATAATGCCCAGCCCGGCCTCCAGCCCGAATTTCGCCGCGCCGCCGTAAACGTCCCGGAAGATCGAGTTTTCAGAGGAAAAATAAGAGCCCTTGATCTCGACCCTGAACCCAGAGGCCAGGGCGATTCCCCCCACGAGCCACAGACCGAGGCCGATCAAAAGGATCTTTTTCATCTTTGCTCCCCTCACTGGACCGCGACCTCAGCCATATCGCTCTCCCAGCCCTGGCTGTTGACCGCCGTCACCCCGAACCGATAGGCCTTGGTCTCTTCAAGATTCCGGACGATATGCTCAAGCACCCCCGCCCCGACGCTGCCGACCAGCATCGCCGGGCCGTTGTCGATCCGGTAGATCCGGTAGCTGATGGGTTCGGAGTTGGCCGGGTTCGGCTGCCACCTGAGCCTGACGACGTACTCGACCCTCGAGACGTTCCGGTTCGTGAGTTTTTCACCCGTCAATCCCAGCGGCGCCTTCACCGTCCGGAAAAAGTTCGCTTGAATCGCTTTGTCCCCGTCCATGACCACTGTGACCGGATTGGCCGAGCCGGCGGCATCGCCGGTCCAGATGTCGAATTCGTATCCCTCGGCCGGCATGGCTTGAACGCTGACCAGAGTTCCCGCGTCATAGAGATAGGTCCCGGGCGCGGGATTGGTCGTTCCTCCCTCGCCGGCCGCGATCATCAGCGTATATTGGCGTATAAAATTCGCGGTCACGGTCTTATTGGCGTCCATGGTGATAGCAATCGGATTGCCGGCGCCCGAAGCGTCCCCGCTCCAGCTCCCGAATCGATAGCCGGCAGAAGCCGTGGCCGCAATGCTGACGACGGCGCCGTAGTCATGAATATAGGTGCCGGGCGCGGGGCTGGTCGTTCCGCCCACGCCGGCCACAACCTTCAGAACGTATTTTAGGGTCACCGTTGCCGAGGCGGAATTATTCGTCATATCCGGGTCGCTCTCGTTGAGCGCGGACACCGAGGCCGTGTTGGTCACCGTCGCGCCCGATGTTCCCACGACGGCGATCGTTAACGTCGCCGTTTCTCCAATGGCCAGGGTCCCGATATCCCAGATTCCCGTTCCCGAGGTGTAGGTGCCTTTGGAGGCGGTGGAGGACTGATATGCCAGGCCCGCCGGCAGGGAATCACTGACCTGGAGCCCCGTGGCTTCCATCGGTCCGTTGTTCGCCGCCGTCACCGTGAAATTGAATGTCTCTCCGACCTTGGGCTCCAAGTTGTCGGAGGTCTTGGTGACCGCGATGTCGGCGCTCGCTCTGATCTTGGCGATGAAGGCGTCGCCTCCCCCCTGATATGTCTGGTACTGGTTCAGAGTGGGAAAATCGGCGCTCCACGTCTCACCGGTCACATAGGCCGTTCCGCGGCTGTCCACCGCTATTCCTGAACAGAAATACACCCCATCATTGCCGCTTCCCCCCAGGTAGGAGGAATAAGCCAAACTATCTATGCCGCTCTTTGTCGTGTCGAGCTTTGTCACAACTATATCCCTATACGGTTGATCTGACTGGTATTGGTTCAGGATTGGAAAATCCGTGCTTTCCGTCCATCCAATCAAATAGGCATTGCCGCTGCCGTCCACGGCGAGTCGACAGCACACATCAAAAGCGCTCCCGCCCAGGAAGGTTGAGTAGAGCAGACAGGACGCGCCGCTCCTCGTCGGGTCGAGCTTTGTCAGAAAGACGTCCTGCCCCCCCTGATATGTTGGCTGGTACGCGTTCAAGGTCGGGAAATTCGCGCTGCCCGTGACTCCGGCCACGTAGACGTTGCCGCTGCCGTCCACGCCAATTCCCGTTCCCATCTCCCCGGAGTTCCCGCCCAGGAAGGTGGAGTAAATCAGGCTGGTGGCACCGCTCTTTGTCGTGTCGAACTTGGCTACGACAGCATCGGTGGCGCCCCCCAGAAATGTCTGGTACGGGTTCAAGGTCGGAAAATTCGAACTGTTGGTTTGTCCGGTTAAATAGACATAGCCGTCGCCGTCAACCGCTAATGCCCAGCCTGTTTCATACCCGCCCGCGCCGCTCCCGCCGAAATATGTGGAGTAAATCAGACTTGCGTCGCCGCTCCGGGTCGTGTCGAACTTCGTTAAGAAAATATCCGGACCCGGCTGCTTCGTCTGATATTGGTTCCGGATCGGAAAATCTGAGCAGTACGTGTATCCGGTGACATAAGCGTTGCCGCTGTTATCCGCCGCTATTCCCAAGCATGCATCACCGCCGCCGCTCCCGCCCAGGAAGGTGGAATAAACCAGGCTGGCGGCGCCACTCTGCGTCGTGTCGAGCTTCGTCACAAAGCCCTCTTCACCACCCCCCCACCCTTATAGTACTGGTACTGATTCCTAGTGGGGAAATTCGCGCTATACGTTACTCCGCTCACATAGGCGTTGCCGCTGTCATCCACTGCTATGGCCCAGCCTTCATCAAAGGAACTCCCGCCCAGATAGGTGGAGTAAACCAGGCCGGCCGCGCCGCTCGTTGTCGAGTCAAGCTTGGTCACGAAAACATCGCTCGACGGCTGGTCGGCCTGGTATTGGTTCAGCGTGGGAAAATCCCAGCTCGCCGTCCGTCCGGTGACATAGACCATGCCGCTGTCGTCCACGTCGATTCCATAGCCGACGTCTTCGCCGCTCCCGCCCAAGTAGGTGGAGTAGGCCAGGACCACGGGATCAATGACTAGCTCCTGGCTTGCATCATAGGTTCCGACTTCGAAGCCGTAGGCGTTTTCGCCGATTCTCTTGAAAGACGTTTCGACCGCTAAGCGAG
>VGJG01000142.1 GCA_016867615.1 Candidatus Aminicenantota bacterium
GCCGCGGGAGCGTCGGGGCAGTTCGTCTTCTAGTGGGAGTTGATCCGGGCCAGGGCTTTCTCCTCGCCCAGGATGATGAGGATGTCGCTGTCCTTGATGACGAAGTCGGCGGGGGGGATGAGCGTCGTTCTCTCCGGAATGATCTCCTTGACGGCGATCACCTGGATGCCGTACTTGTTGCGCAGGTCGAGCTGGCGCAGGCTCTTGCCGATGAACTTGCTGGGCGGGGCGATCTCCTGGATGCTCAAGCCGGAGAGCAGGGGATGGCATTCCAGGACGTTGGGGCTGGTCAGGCGCTGGGCCGTGCGGACGGCCATGTCCTTCTCGGGATAGATGACCTCGGTCGCGCCGACCGAGTCCAGGATCTTGCCGTGGTCCTCGGTCAGGGCCTTGGCGATGATCCTCCGGGCGCCCATCTCGTGGAGGTAAAGGACGGCCAGGATCGAGGGCTCCATCTTCGGTCCGAGGCTGACGACGGCGACGTCCACGTCCTCGACCTGGAGGGCCTGGAGGTTCTCCCTGTCGGCGGCGTCCATCTGGACGGCATGGGTGACGAAGTCCTTGACGGCCTCGACCATGTCCTTGTCCTTGTCCACGGCCATAACCTCATGCCCCTGCTCGAACAGCGTGCGGGCGACGTTCGAACCGAAGCTGCCCATGCCCAGGACGGCGAATCTCATGGATGAAAATCTCCTTATGGGATCCCAGTCTAACCCACCATCACGCCCTCTTCAACGTACTCGTATCGGCCCCGGGGTTTGGGCCGGCTGAAGGCGTAGAGCAGGACGAGCGGCCCGACGCGGCCGCAGTACATGGTCAGGATGAGCACGGCCTTACTCAGGCTGGAGAGCTTGGCCGTCGCGCCCAGGGACAGCCCGACCGTGCCGAAGGCCGAGACGACCTCGAACAGGACCTCCCTGAGCGTCAACTCGGGCTGGGCGGCCAGGATGACGACCGACGAGACGACGACCAGACCCAGGCTGAGGGCGATCAGGGTGAAGGCCTTGCAGACGATGTCCATGGAGACGCTGCGGTTGAACATCCCCACCGACTCCCGGGACTGGAGACGGGAGCGGATGTAGGCCGCCACGACGGACGCCGTGCCGGTCTTGACCCCGCCGCCCGTCGAGCCGGGCGAGGCGCCGACGAACATGAGGGCCATCAGCACCAGGGCCGAAGCGCCGCCCAGGGCGCCGATGTCGACGGTGTTGAAGCCGGCGGTCCGGGCCGTGACGGACTGGAAGAAGGAGGCCATGACCCTCTCTCCCGCCGGCATTCCTTTCATCAGCCGTCCCGATTCGAGGGCGAAGAAGAGGAGAGCCCCGGCCAGGACCAGGAACAGGGTGGCGGACAGAACGACGCGGCTGTGCAGGGAGAAGACCGGCTTCCGCCCCTGCCGCCAGCCGGCCAGCCTGTCCCAGACCTCCTGCAGGGTCAGGAAGCCGAGGCCGCCGGCGACGACAAGCAGCATGACCGTCACGTTCACCCAGACATCCCCCCGGTAGTCGGCCAGGCTGCGGCTGAACAGGGAAAAGCCGGCGTTGCAGAAGGCCGAGACCGAATGGAACCCCGCCAGCGACAGCGCTCTGAGAGGGGGGAAATCCCTGAGGAAGCGCACAAAGAGCGAGAGACAGCCGGCAAGCTCGAGGGCGAAGGCAAAGAAGAATATGCGCCGCACCAGGCCCCGGAAATCGTGGATCCGGCCGGGATGGTAGCCTTCCTGGACCATGATCCGGTCCCGGAGCGAGATGTTGCGGCCGGCGACGAAAAGGACGAAGGTGCCGAAGGTCATGATGCCCAGGCCGCCGAGTTGAAAGAGGACGAGAAGGATGACCTGGCCCGCCGGGCTGAAATCGACGGGCGTGTCCTTGACTGTGAGCCCCGTGACGCACACCGCCGAGGTCGAGGTGAACAGGCGGTCGATGAACGAGATCCGCTCCCCCGAGGAGCTGAAAGGAAACGAAAGCAGGATCGTCCCCAGGAGGATGGCTCCCATGAAGCTCAGGGCCAGCACCTGGGCCGGCCGGAAGCGTTTTTCCATCATTTTCGGATGCTTTGACCGCTCTTTTCGTTCGAAATGAAACTCTATTCTCACTCCCCCGCGTTGTCAATCAGCCGGCCGGTGCAGTCATCATAAGCGGGAGCTATCGGCTAGCTTGAGAGAGGCGCATCTCCAAATCTGTGATAGCCAGATGATCTTGGAAGGGCGGCGAGGGGGCCCCCCGCCCGCGCGGCGGCTGATTTGACAGCGCAAAAACACATGTGCTACCTTGACTTCCGAGGCCATGAACGTCTTCCGACTCATCATCGACGCCAGCCTGGTGGTCAAGCTCGTCCTCCTTATCCTGATTTTTTTCTCCGTGTTCTCCTGGGCGATCATCGTCCATAAGCGCCGGACGCTCAAGACCGCCGGGATCCAATCCCGGAAATTCCTGGACATCTTCGAAAAAAGCCGCAACCTGTCCGAGGTCAACGAGGCCGCCAAGCGCCACGCCCAAAGCCCGCTGGCCGGCATCTTCCAAGCCGGCTTCAAAGAGCTCTCCTACCTGGCCAAGTCCAACCCCCGCATCAGCCTCACCCCTTCGAACGTGGACAGCCTGAGCCGCGCCCTGAGCAAAGCGGCCAACGGCGAAATCTCCAAGCTCGAGCGGATGATGAGCTTCCTGGCCACGACGGGCAGCGTCACGCCCTTCATCGGGCTGTTCGGCACGGTGTGGGGCATCATGGACGCCTTCCACAAGATCGGCATCGTCCGCTCGGCCAGCCTGGTGACCGTGGCCCCGGGCATCGCCGAGGCGCTCATCGCCACGGCCATGGGGCTGTTCGCCGCCATCCCGGCGGTCATCGCCTACAACGCCTACCTGAGCCGCATCAAGGACATCGTCGGCGACATGGAGGACTTTTCCTCGGAATTCCTGGGGATCGTCGAAAAGCTCTATGGGTCTTAAAGTCACGCCCCTGCGCCGCGGACGGCGGGAAATCGGCACCTCGCTCTCCGAGATCAACGTCACGCCCTTCGTCGATGTCATGCTCGTCCTGCTGGTCATCTTCATGGTCACGGCGCCGATGATGCAGTCCGGGATCGGCGTCGCCCTGCCCCAGGCCGAGACCGAGTCCGCGCCCGCCGAGGAGGGCGTCATCCTGACCATCACCAAGGACCGCTACATCCACGTCCGCGAGGCGGTCATCAACCTCCAGCTCCTGGAGAGGACGCTGAAGAACACCTTCTCCGGACGGGAGAAGAAGATCGCCTTCATCCAGGCGGACAAGGACCTGCCCTACGGGTTCTTCATCGAGACCCTGGACGTCGTCAAGAAAGCGGGAGTCGAGGTCGTGGGCCTCGTCACCGAGCCCGGAGCGGTCAAGCCCAAGACCAGGCGGAAACGATGACCAGCCGTCAGACGATGGGCCGGACGTTCAAGAGGGCCCTGGCCGTCTCCGCGGCGGTCCATGCGACCCTCATCATCCTGATCGCCGCCTCGCCCCGGCTGCCCCTGGCGCGGAAGCCGGGCATGGTCCATTACATCCCGCTCAACCTCGGAGGCCTTCCCGGCGGGGGCGGGGGAGGCCTTCGCGCACCGGCCGGCCCGCCGGCGGCCGCGGAGATCCCCAAGGCCAGCCTCCGCGACCTGACCACGGTCCAAAAAATGCAGGACCGGCCCCGCTCCGACCTCCGCTACCCGACGGACAAACCCAAAAGGGATAAGACGGCCGAGAAAAAGGCGGCCGTCACCGCTCCCCGCCAGGGAGACAAGACCGGCGCTTCGGATTCGGCCGGCCCGGCGGCCGCGGGGGGCGGCTCGGGAGTCAGAATCGGCACGGGTGAGGGCGGAGGAGGAGGGAGCGGGTTCGGGACCGGCCTCTCCTCGCAGATCGGGCTGTCCGATTTCCCCTACACCTATTATCTCCAGATCATCACCGACCGCGTCTCCTCCAACTGGTTCACCTCGCTCGTCGACCCCGGAGTCAAGGGCGATTTCCAGGCGGTCGTCCACTTCCAGATCTACCGCAACGGACAGATTTCCGAGGTCCGTGTCCATGAGTCGAGCGGCCTGCGCTCGCTCGACCAGTCGGCCGTGCGGTCCATCCAGCGGTCATCGCCCTTCCCCCCCCTGCCCCGGGACTATGACCGGGACCAGCTGGGCATTTTCCTCATCTTCGAGCATTCCCGATGAAAATCCCGACCCGCATTCCCGTGTTCCTCTTCCTCGTCTCCGCCCTCCTTCCCCAGCAGGACGTCGTCCTGACCATACGCGAGGGTGTCCCGGCCATCGCCCTGGCCCTGCCCAATTTCCTCGTCCCGGGGGGGTCGGCCAAAGCGGAGGCGGCCGCCGAGGAGCTCCACGCCGTCCTCTCGGCCGACCTGGCCTTCAGCCGCGTCTTCCAGCTTCTGCCCAAGAGCTACTATGCCTACATCAAGCCCCTGGCTCCCGGACCGGTGGCCTTCAAGGATTGGGCCTCGATCCAGGCCGCCCTGCTTCTCACGGGCGAGGTGTCCGAGGCCGCGGGAGGCAACATCGTCCTCGAGGGAAAGCTCTACGACGTCCGTTCCGAGCGGTTCATCATGGGCAAGCGCTTCCAGGCCGAGCCGGACCTCCTGCGCCTCATGGCCCACCGGATGGCCGACGAGCTGCTCACGGTTTACGGCGAGAAGCCCATCTTCACCTCCAAGATCGTGTTCGTCTCCAACCGCGACGAGAACGACGAGCTGTACATGATGGATTACGACGGGGCGAACCAGACGCGCCTGACGTTCAACGCCGTCCGCGACTACATGCCCGCCTGGTCGGCCGACGGACGCAAGATCGCCTACACCTCGTACAAGAAGGATTCCGCCGGCCTTTATATCCTCGACCTCGACCAGGGGAAGTATGCGGCCGTCTCGACCCGGGGGGTGAATTTTTCCCCGGCCTTCTCCCCCGACGGGCGGAAGCTGGCCTTCTGCTCGACCATGGACGGCAATTCCGAGATCTACGTCGCCGACGCCGACGGCCGGAACATCAAGCGGCTGACCTTCAGCGCCGGGATCGACACCGCCCCGGCCTGGTCGCCCACGAGCCGGGAGATCGCCTTCACCTCGGACCGCGGGGGAACCCCTCAGATCTACATCATGGACGCCGAGGGGACCAACGTCCGGCGGGTGAGTTTCGGGGGCAACTACTTCGACGCGCCGGCCTGGTCGCCCACGGGCGACCGCATCGTCTGCGTGGCCCGCGTGGACAACGTCTTCGACCTCTACGTCCTCAACCTCCGCACCCGGCAGTTCACCAAGCTCACCGAGAGCAACGCCCGGAACGAATCCCCGAGCTGGAGCCCCGACGGCCGCCACATCGTCTTCGCCTCCAACCTCCGGGGGGGAAGCCAGATCTTCTCCATCGATTACGACGGGACCAACCTCCGCGCCCTGACCTCCCGGGGGGCGAACAAGCTCCCCGACTGGTCCAATTGAGCGGGGGAGGCTCCGCCGAGTCCCGCCCGATTCGGTTGACAGCCCTCAAACCGTCATGTATATAGACCCTAAGGCCCAT
>VGJG01000143.1 GCA_016867615.1 Candidatus Aminicenantota bacterium
TTTAACCCCGGAAGGCTGTTACCGGGATTGATTCTAATGCAATCTTCATGCCAAAAAATATAAAGCTAAAAACAAACGAGTTACGCCTTTCGACATGGTTTTCGTCGGCTATTGGGGCCGAAAATTGACGGCTGATACCACTTTTTGTCATTTCTTCTAGCTTCTTTCCACCGCGTCGATCGGCTCGCGGCCGTTTCCGTTCCTCATGTCCTTGAGCTTGTATTTTTCGATCAGATAGCGAAGCGAGCGGTAGCTGATCCCCAGCAGGGAAGCCGCTTTCTTCAGGTTCCCCCCGGCCGCGCGACGGGCCTCGCGGATGTACCGCTTGGTGACGTCCGCCACGAAGGACTCGAGGTTGAAATCGGGCCGCAGGACGATTCGGGTTTGGTCGTCCGGCCGCGGAGCGAGGATCTCCGCCGGCAGGCAGGCGGAGGTGATCGTCTCCCGGTCCTCGATGGCCACGATGCGCTCGATGACGTTTTCGAGCTCCCGGATGTTGCCCGGCCAGGCATAAGCTTCCAGGAGTCCGAAGACCTCGGGCGTCAGGCGCTTCATCTTCTTCCCCATGCGCAGGCAGTATTTGTTCAAAAAGAGTCCGACGAGCTGCGGGATGTCCTCCGTCTTCCGGCGCAGGGGGGGCATCTCGAAGGAGATGACGTTCAGCCTGTAGAAAAGCTCCTCCCGGAACCGTCCCTCCTCCATCCGTTTCTTCAGGTCCTGATTGGTGGCGGCGAGGATGCGCACGTCCACGGCCGTCTCGCCCGTGCCGCCCACGCGCCGGATCTTGCGCTCCTGGAGGGCCCGCAGGAGCTTGACCTGGGTCATGGGCGCCATCTCGGCCACCTCGTCCAGGAACAGCGTGCCGCTCTCGGCCACCTCGAACATGCCCTTCTTGTCCGTCGCCGCGCCGGTGAAGGCCCCCTTGACGTGGCCGAAGAGCTCGCTCTCCAGGAGATTTTCCGGGAGCGCGGCGCAGTTCAGGGAGACGAACGGCCGGTCACGGCGCCGGCTCAACGAGTGGATGGCCTGGGCGGCCAGCTCCTTGCCCGTGCCGCTCTCCCCCCGGATGAGGACGGTCGTGTCCGTTCCGGCCACGCGTTCGATGAGGTTGTAGACCTCCTTCATGGCCTTGCTCTTGCCGATCATCAGGCCCAGTCCGCCCTGCGCTTCGAGCTTTTTCTTCAGCAGGAGGTTTTCCTCGGCCAGGCGCCTCCGCTCGAGCCCGCGGGAGACGATGATGCGCATCTCCTCGACGTCGAAGGGCTTCATGACGTAGTCCTGGGCGCCGATCTTCAGGGATTCGACGGCCTGCTTGACGCTGCCGTAAGCGGTCATCATGATCACCGGGACCTCGGGCTTTTCCCGGCGCATGAACCGCAGGACGTCCATCCCGTCCAGGGGAGGCATCTTGATGTCGCACAAGAGGAGGTCGAAGGACTCGGACTGGACCGCGTCGAACACCCGGGCCGGGGAGGAGCAGGTCTTGACCTCGAAGCCGTCCTTGCGGAAGACGAGGCTGAGCAGGTCGAGGATGCTTTTCTCGTCGTCGACGACCAGGATGGTCTCCATCATCGTTTCTCCCCGCCCCCGACGCTTCCCGCGGACGCCGCCGGGGCCGGCGGCAGCTCGATGACCACCGCCGTTCCCCTCCCGGGAGCGCTCTCGACCTCGATGCGGCCCCGGTAATCGTCCACGACGCGCCGGACGACGGCCATCCCCAGCCCCCGCCCGCTCTCGAACCCCGAATGGAAGGGCTCGAACAGCGTCCGCCGCGCCTCCTCGGTCATGCCCTGGCCGTTGTCGGCGAACCGGATGCGGACCCCGCCGTCCCGCGCGGTCTCGAAATCCATCTCCAGGACTCCTCCGCCGGGCATGGCCTTCAGGGCGTTCTTGACCAGGTTCCAGAAAACCTGCTTGAACTGGCTCGGGCTGCCGTAGTAGGGCGCCGGACCGGAACGATAATTCCCGCTCAGGGCGACATGTCCGTTGAGGTCCTCGCTCTTCCGGATCATGAACAGGGTATCCCGGAGGAGGTCCGCCAGGTCGACGGTCTCGTACTCCGCCCGGCGGGGGTCGACGAGGTCCATGAACTGCTCGAGCGTCTGGGAAACCCTCTCGGTCTCCTTGAGGACGATGCGGGTCAGCTCCCGCCGCTCGCCCTCGCTTCCCGCGCCCCCGCCCAGGAGCTGGACGGCCCCGGAAACGGCCGTCAGGGGGTTGCGGATCTCATGGGCGATCTGGGCCGCGATGCGGCCGGCCACGGCCTGGCTCTCCTTGACCGCCAGCTCCCTCTGCATTCGAAGCAGCTCGTCCCGGGCGCGGTCCAGCCGCGTGGTCAGGGAGTTCACCAGGTAGGCCACGGCGAAGAACAGCGCCCAGGAGATGACGACCGTCGACAGGACCGAGTTGAAGCTCAGGGTCCGGGCCTGCTCCGCCTGAAAAAAGGGGATGAGCCGGTAATACAGCCCCTCGACCAGCAGCCCGAAGAAGACGGCCGACAGGGCCGCCACGATGTAGGTCGCCCTGGAGGAGAGGAGATAGCGCGCCGAGAGGATGACCATGACGTACAGGATGTGCAGCGAGCCCTGGACGCCGCCGGAGATGTAGACCAGGACCGTGACCAGGAGGAGGTCGACGACGACCTGGAGATAGGCCTGGGCCGCCGGAGCCCTCCCCCAGAAGAAGAGGGCCAGAAACAGGAGGCTCAGGACGAGGTAGCCGACGACCAGCTTGTAGAGGACCTCCATGGACCGCAGGGAGGTCGCCGTCGACTCCAGGAGGACGGCCGTGGTCAGAAGCAGGGCCAGCACGACCGCCCGGAGGACGATCATCGTCAGCAGCTTCCGGCGCTCGAGCGGCAGATGGGGGGGCATCGGTCAGAATTTGCCCATCAGGTCGAAGATCGGCAGGTACATCGAGACGATCAGCATGCCCACCATGCCGCCCACGCCGATGAGCAGGATGGGCTCGAGGACCGAGAGAAGGGCGCCGACCGTGGCGCTGACCTCCTCGTCGTAGAAGTCGGCCAGCTTGGACAGCATGGCGTCCAGGGTGCCCGTGGCCTCTCCGACGCTGACCATCTGGGTCAGGAGGAAGGGGAAGCGGCCCGTCTCCCGGAAGGAATCCGACAGGGTCCGCCCCTCGGAGACCTGGCGCCGGGCGTCGAGCACGCTCTCCTCGATGATGACGTTGTTCGTGGTGGTGGAGGTGATCTTCAGGCTCTCCAGCATGGCCACGCCGCCGGCCAGGAGCGTGCTCAGCGTCCGGGTCATGCGGGAGATGGCCACCTTGACCAGCAGGCCGCCGAAGAGGGGGATGCGCAGCAGGAAGCGGTCGATGATCTTGCGGCCGGGACCGGTCCGCCGGGCGAAGCGGAAGGCGAAGACCAGGGCGATCAGCCCCAGGAAGATGAAGAGGATGTTGTCGGCCACGAACTGGCTGGAGCCGAGGGTCAGCTGGGTCAGGAAGGGCAGCTCGGCCCCCAGCTCGGTGAAGATCGAGCCGAAGACGGGGATGACCTTCCACATCATGAAGATCGTCACCAGGACGGCGAAGCTGATGATTGCCGAGGGGTAGATCATGGCTTGGCGGACCTGGCCGCGGATCTTGAGGATCTTCTCGATGTACTCGGAGATGCGGCGGAGCATGATGTCCAGGGAGCCGCTCTGCTCGCCCGAGGCGATGAGGTTGCAGTACAGGTCGTCGAACACCCTGGGGAACTTGCGCTTGGCCTGGTTCAGGCTGGCCCCGGCCTCGACGTCCTCGCGGATGGAGGTGATGACCTTCTTGAAGTAACGGTTCTTGGTCTGCTCGATGAGGATGTTCAGGCTCTGGATGAGAGGCAGCTCGGCGTCGATGAGGACGGAAAGCTGCCGGCTGTAGACGGCCAGCTCCTTGAGCCGGACGCGCTCCATCTTGAGGAAGGGGATGTTCAGCCCGACCCGCATGGGCTGGATCTTCTGGACCTGAATCTGCTCCCTCTGGAGGATCCGGTTCAACTCCTCCACGGAGCGGGCCACCCGCTCGCCGTGGACCACGTCCCCGAACTTGTTCTTCCCCGTCCAGACGTAAAGGGCCATGATTCCTCCTATCTCTTCCCGTCGCTCCGGCCGCCGGTCCGGGGCAGCGCCTGGCGCCGCTGGACGATGTCGATCAGCTCCTCGGGAAAGGAGCTGACGCCCATCGCCGTCTCATAGGTGATCAACCCGCGGAAGTACAGGTCGGCCAGCGACTGGTTGAAAGTCAGCATGCCGAACTTCTCCTGGCCGAGCTGCATCTGGGAGTAAATCTGGTGAAGCTTGTTCTCCCGGATGAGGTTGCGGATGGCCACGTTGGGCAGCAGGATCTCCAGGGCCAGCACCCTGCCCCGCCCGTCCGCCCGGGGCAGGAGCGCCTGGGTCAGGACGGCTTCCAGGGTCATGGACAGGATGACCCGGGCCTGGGTCTGGTACTGCGGGGGGAAGACGTCGATGACGCGCGAAATCGTCTCCGAGGCGGAGTTGGTGTGGAGGGTGGAAAAGGTCAGGTGTCCGGTCTCGGCCACGCGCAGGGTGGCCTCCACGGTCTCCAGGTCGCGCATCTCGCCCACCAGGACCACGTCGGGGTCCTCCCGGAGCACGGAACGGAGGGCGTTGTGGTAGGACAGCGTGTCCTGAAACAGCTCCCGCTGGTTGATGATCGCCTTGCGGGGGGTGAAGAAATACTCGATCGGGTCCTCGACGGTCACGACATGAACGTCCCTCTCGGAGTTGATGTGCTCGATCATGCAGGCCAGGGTGGTGGACTTGCCGCAGCCCGTGGGCCCCGTGACCAGGACCAGGCCGCGGGGCAGGAAGCACAGCTGGGCGATCCGCGGGGGAAGGCCGAGCTGGGTGAAGCTCCACATCTGGGGCAGGAACCGCCGGAAGGCCCCGGCCACCGCGCCCTTCTGCATGAAGATGTTGGCCCGGAACCGGCCCAGGTCCTTGATGCCGAAGGAGAAATCGAGCTCCATCTTCTCCTCGAAGAGCTTTTTCTGCTTGTCGTTCAGGATGCTGTAGATCAGCGTCTTCGTATCGGAGGCGGTCAGTTCGTCGCATTCCAGGGACCTCAGGCCTCCGTTCACCCGGACGCGGGGCGGGATGTGGGTGGTCAGGTGAAGGTCGCTGGCGTCCATTTCGACCGCGCGCCTCAAGAGATCGTGCATGCTCAATTCCATAGCGTTCTCTCCTAGGTTTCGTCCCGCGCCGTTTCCCGCAGGACCTCGTCCATGGAGGTGACCCCCTTGGCGGCTTTGATCAACCCGCTGCGCCTGAGAGTGATCATCCCGTGCTCCATGGCTTTTTTCTTGATCTCGGCCGACTGGGCCTTCCTCAGGATGAGCTGCCGGATGTCGGGCGTGACGGCCATGACCTCGTACAGCCCGATCCGTCCCTTGTATCCGGTGTTGTTGCACAGCCCGCACCCCTTTCCCCGGAAGACCTGGACGGTCTCCGCTTCCTCGGGGCTGAAACCGGCCTCGATCATCGCGGGGGGGGG